>JAPWVA010000048.1 GCA_028275245.1 Actinomycetota bacterium | reverse complement strand
GGAGCTTGGGATGCAGGGAGGCCAGCAAGGCGCAGATCGCCGCCACCTGGGCCGCGGCCAGGCTGGTCCCCTCGCCCCAGTACAGGATGAAGCCCGACTGGGGGTTACCGGGAAGGCGGTAGGTCTCTTGGGGTACGCCGTCCATCCTACCGTCCCGGTCGTCGTCCCGGGTGAGGTCGCCTCCCGGGGCCACCACGTCCAGGCCACTTCCGTAATTGGAATAATGGGCCCTGGCATCCCGCATATCGGTGGCTCCCACCGCCAGCACGTATTCCTCCTCGTCGGCCGGGCAGGCCATCCCGCCCGGGTATCCCGGCTCGGAGCCCTCGTTGCCCGCCGCCGCCACTAGGATGCAGCCCCGCTGATAGGCATAGCGCACCGCCTCGGCCACCGTCTCGCTGTGGCGGGGCGATGCCACTCCCAGGCATATGACCTGGGCGCCGTGGTCGGCGGCGTAGAGGATGCCCGAGGCCACCCAGGAGGCGTACCCCTTTCCCGTGGAGTCCAGCACCTTCACCGGCATGAGGGCCACACGGGGCGCTATCCCCGCTCCCCGGAAGCGGTTGTTGAAACCGGATGCGATGATGGAGGCCATCAGGGTGCCGTGACCGTGGTCGTCGTCGGGGAATGGGTCGCCATGGACGAAATCATACCCTGGGACGAAGAGGGCCTCGGCCAGGTCGGGCGCCCGGAGGAAGCCGTCCCCGTCCCGGTAGGCGATACCTGAGTCCACCACCGCCACCACCACCGAGGGCTCTCCCCTGGTCCTCTCCCAGGCCTCAGGGACCCCGATTCGGGTAAGGTTCCACTGCAGGGGGAAATCGGGGTCGTTGGGCCTGGAGGCGGCCCGGAAGACCATATCCTCCTCCACCCAGTCCACCTCCGGCAAGGAGGAGAGGTCCGTATGCGGGGCCGGCGGGACCTCCAAGGCCAGGATATTACCGCCGACCCTTACCACCTTCGCGTCCAGCCGGGTGGTGAGCCGACGGGCGGCATCTTCGTCTCGGACTTTCACCAACCACCTCCCCGTCGGTCCTCCGCCGCTCTCCCCTCCGGAAGGCGGGGTAGGGGGATACGCTTCTCCGCTGGAAATGCTTTGTGTCGAGAAAGCGTTTTTCACCGGATGGGAACTATTTGCTTCCCCGGAATGGCCCCCCTCCAGGTTGGCCGAGGGTCCCTTCCCCCCCGGTGAACGTCCTAGGCTCGAAAGAAAGAGGATGGTGAAAAGCGTTATGACAGTGGCCGCTATCACCGCCCTGCGTGAACGTCGGAGGCTTGCCCGAGTCATGCCTCCCGTAGACCAGCCTTCTACCTTTCCGAGCACTTTACCCCTTGACCTCGTGGAGTACATGCACTATGGCCCTTCCTTTCCACTACGGGCACGTCGTTCCACGCTCTTTTTATTCCGCGAGGCGGATTGACCGTGGAGATCCTCTACCCAATTTGATCCTATCATTATTCTCACGGGACATTCCCCAGGTCTCAGAGCGCGGGAAAGGGATCCGCGACTTTCAGTATTGCAACTTGCCCTATCCGCCCTATCTATATACCAACGTAGGGTGACGATATAACGTCGAATGAAATGGGTGCTGCTGAGGCGATCCGCAGTCCAGTCGTGCCATCTCAATGGATATGGCCGAGGGAGAAGCAGGATACTACCATGATGGGAGCAGACTCTGAGGAGTGAGAGCCAAGAGGTCTTCCCCTCATCCTCCCTTTTTCCGGCTGGAGAGGTATAGGGCCAGCCGCTCCACTCCCAGCTCTAGGTTTCCTATGTGGTTGGCATAGCTGAAGCGGATGTAGCCCTCGCCGTTCTTGCCGAAGTCGACCCCGGGGGTCACCGCGACTCCCGCCTCCTCCAGAAGCTCCAGGGCGAAAGAGTAGGAATCGGAGGTGAACCGCCGGGCGTTTGCCATGATGTAGAATGCGCCCTGGGGTTCCACCGCCACGCCGAAGCCCAGCTCCCGCAGGCGGGGAAGGAGGAAGCGCCGGCGCTCATCGTAGGTCCTCACCATGTGGGCCACCTCCTCCCGGCATCCAGTGAGGGCAGCGATTCCCGCGTGCTGTACGAAGGCGTTAGCGGATATGAAGAGGTTTTGCTGCATCTTCTGGATGGGGCGCACGAACTCGGGCGGCGCGATGAGGTAGCCCAGCCTCCAGCCGGTCATGGCGTAAAGTTTGGAAAAGCCGTTCACCACGAAGGCGCGGTCGGTGAACTCCAGGATGGTGTGCTCCTTCCCCTCGTACACCAGCCCGTGGTATATCTCGTCGCTCACCACGTAGAACCCCTTCCTTCCCATGTCGACTATCTCCTCCATCACCTCCGGCTCCAGCAGGTTGCCGGTGGGGTTAGAAGGAGAGTTGATCACCACGGCCTTGGTGCGGCGAGTGATGCGCCGGGCGATGTCCAGGGGTCGGTACTGGAAACCGTCCTCCTCGAAGACGGGCACTGGGACCGTCTTCCCGTCCACGAAATCCACCATGTTGGGATAGCAAGCGTACCCCGGGTCGGAGACGATCACCTCGTCTCCGGGGTCGAGGAGGGAGGCGAAGACCAAAAGCAAGGCGGGAGAGCTGCCACTGGTGACGATCACACGGTCCGGGTCCACATCCACGTGGTATTTCTCGTAATAATGACGGGATATGGCTTCCCGGAGCTCCGGGATCCCGCGGCTGTCGGTGTAATGGGTCATGCCCCGAAGCATCGCCTCCCGGGCCGCCTCTTTGACGCAGGCGGGAGTGTCGAAGTCCGGTTCCCCCACCTCCATGTGGATTATCTCCCTGCCCTCCCTCTCCATCTGCAGGGCTTTCTCCAATATCTCCATGACAAGAAAGGGCGGGATATCCCTTCCCCTCCTGGCGATCATGCCGGCCTCCGTTTTCTCTCAGCGGGGCCGGGGTATGAGGCTCCCGCTCGTGCCCCGCACGTCCCTCGTTGGATCACGCGTTAACGGAATTATAAGACCAGTGGAGCTTAGGGGTTAAGCCGGACCGCCGGCGGGTAAGCGCAAATCACCCCTGGAGTTTTGGAGGGGAGGGGAAACCAGGACGCTCGTGGCGCCGGGGCCGGGAGCGGGTCATGCCTTTCCTTGACCCCTTTTCGCCCGCCCCCCGGGCCGAGGTTTGGACCTTTCCCGTAGAGGAAATAGCGGGGCGTCCCACCTGGGCAGTGCCATTCCCCGAGACCTCGCCGTGGGTAGCGCGCTTTTCGGAAATAAGATTGGGATATTATCCGGGGGGTTCGATTGTCCGAGGCGGTTCCATATCCGCTAAGGAGTATCTTTCCGGATCCGTGGCATGGTTTTCCGATGCCAGGGGTGGTCGTTCCCGCCGGGACGTGGAACGCACGCTCTTGCCATTACCGGTGGAAAGGTCAATACCGGTTGAAGCGGTCGGTCCATCCATAGCGCGGGGCTTCGGGCAGATGCGGGGATAACCACGGTCAGATAACCCGTGTTAAGGTAAAGGTTGAGATATATATGCCATCGATGTCCGATTCAGTGCCCGGTGTCCATGCTGGTCTTGTTGTCCCGGACCATCCCCGGTGGTGGGGACCGGGGGAGGGGAGGAAGCAGAGGAGGCAAATTTAGGCTGCGGGAGAAAGGAGGAACTCATTGGACTGGGAAGCCCTGAGAAACCGTATCAAGGCCGACTTCGAGTCCAAGAACAACACCCGGGAGGAGGTGCTCAAGCTCTGCCGTTCCCTCATACAGATCTCCAGCTATGTTATCCGAGCCGTGCACCGAGGGGAGTGGGAGGAGGCCACCGAGCTGGCCCGCCAGGCCCAGGAGATCTCCCGCAGCATCACCGAGATGACCAGAGATCATCCGGAGGTCTACACCGCGGGGTTCGTGCATGACGCCCAGAAGGAATACACAGAGGCCATGGCCACCTACAGCCTGATCAAGGGCGATCCCCTCCCCGAGCCGGAGGAGCTGGGGGTGGAGTACCCTGCTTATCTAAACGGGCTGGGGGAGGCGGTGGGTGAGCTGCGCCGTTCCATCTTAGACCTCATCCGGGACGGGCACTTGGAAAGGGGAGACGAGCTCCTCTCCTACATGGACGACATCTATTACCTCTTGGTCTCCTTCGATTACCCTGACGCCATCACCGGAAACCTGCGGCGCACCACCGACATCGCCCGGGGCATCATCGAGAGGACCCGGGGCGATCTGACCACCGCCATCCGCCAGGGCAAGCTCCGCCAGGCCATATCAGAGCTGGAGGAGCGGCTGAAACGGGAAGGCTAAGAGTTGGCCCGGTACCAGCGAATCACGTTTCCCTGCCCACCCACCAGCTCCCAGTCTTCCTTGCTCACCCACCAGCTCCCAGTCCGAGGTGGGCCTTCCAGGAGGGGCAAGGGGCTACCCTCCCGACCCGGTTCCCGGTCACGGGCCGTGATGAAGAGAGCTTTTGCCGTCATCCCGCCGTCTTTCCAGCTCGACGGCGGTGGTCGGTCAGGAAACGCCTGGCTTACTGATCCTTTTCCGTGAGCAGGTCGGTGACCAGGACGTAAAGCTGCACCGCCGTTACGTCGGCTATGAGGCAGGCGACGCCAGTCAGCCCGAACATAGCGGCGAAGACGCCATTACCAGCACCTTGTCAGGGAAGCAGAAAGAAACGTTGCTCAAGCTTAGGGCCATCTTGACCTAGCCATTTCTTTCCAGTGGGTTTGATCCTCTCCACGATGATCACCGTGGGGAGCCCACCCCTCATGCGCACATGACAGGATGGGCTCGATATCGCCATCTCCATGGGATTACCATCTTTTCCAGGGGGAGCTCGGGGATTGTGGCACCAGGGAAGGAAAGCCGTCCCCCGGGCCTTTGGGCTTGGCTCCAGTTATGGGCTTGGCTCTTGTTAAAGGGCAAGTCCAATGTGAGTTGACACAGGGGATTTTAACCTTTTGTTCTAACCGCCTTGATGATGTGACAGGAATAAGGCAGGAGAGGAAAGTGGGTTGGTCAAAAGATGGTAAGACTTAATGATGGATTTGGGGGCTTTTCTTGTGGTTCGAGGTTTGCTGTGTGCGTTGTAAGACCTGGCCCCAGGGCGGGACCTCCACGACCCTGGGGACGGTGACATTCCGGTTGCGATATTGATGCTCAACACCGCCGGCATCATGATATTACACCCAGGGTGGGCGTACCTCCCGAAAGCTTCGTGGCCGCTTTGAGAGAACAAGACCGGAGCCCTGGGTATGTCACGCTCTTCACCACCATGCTCTCCATGAGAAAGACCATATACGCCCCGCAAAGGCCGAACTGCGCGTCAGCGTGCAGGTCAAGATGGGAGGAGCCGTGGTGCGCAAGGGTTTCGCCGACGAGATATGAGTCGACGATTACGGCTTCGGACTCGGTGGCGGCTCCGGATTCTCGGTGGCGACTCCGGATTATGTCTACCGGCTCACAGGGTCGGCCGGGTAGGGCTTACGGACTGTAGGGGCGGTCTCCAAGGGACGTACGGCACGGAATTGCATTCACAGGGAGAGGCGCGGCGGAGAGTCCCTCCATCGCGAACCAATTGGGCGTCTTGTGTTTTAAGTTATCCATCAATATAATTTCGCATGATCTGGTTTCCCGTGGCCTTTTCGTCTTCCCGCGAAATGGGTAGACGACCTCGGGCGGGGAAAGATGCATGTGGCGCCCTCGGCGAAAGGCGTTGGGATGCCTTCTTTCCAGATATAAACCTTAATCCGCCCCGTGGGTTCGGTCTTTCGGGAGATCAGGGAAGACGGGCAGGCGGTTTATCATCGAAGCGCCCCGAGTTTGCTCGGGTTTTGCATATGGCCGAGTAGGAGCAGCGTTTAACGAACGGGAAAGGAGTGAGAGATGGAGTACTGGGCCTTGGTTACCGGAGCCGCCGCCCTGGTGGGTCTCCTGGTGGCCTTCGCTTACTCCAGGTTGGTGACCCGGGAGGATCCCGGCGATGAGAAGATGCAGTCCATCGCCGGGGCCATCCGGGAGGGGGCGATGGCTTTCATCCGCAGGGAGTACCAGGTGCTGGCGGTGTTCGTGCTGGTGGTGTTCGCCCTCATCGCCATCTTCATATGGTTCAAGCCGGTTTATGTCGAGAATGGTGAAAGGGTGATCGGTGAGGGCACCTATACCGGGATCTACACGGCCATAGCTTACGTCCTGGGCGCCATATGCTCCATGACCGCCGGGTTCGTGGGCATGAACATCGCTACCAAGGCCAGCGTCAGAACCACCCGGGGTGCGGAGAAGGGAGGCATCGGCAAAGCCCTGGCCATCGCATTCCGGGGAGGGGCGGTGATGGGCCTCACCGTGGCTGGTCTGGGACTGCTGGGCCTATCCGTGGTTTACCTTGTTTTTGTCGAGTGGTGGAAGGTTATAAGCGACCCCGTGGGCCAGGCCTCAATCATCGCCGGGTTTGGCCTGGGGGCCAGTTCCGTGGCCCTCTTCGCCAGGGTTGGCGGGGGAATATACACCAAGGCGGCGGACGTGGGGGCCGACCTGGTGGGCAAGGTGGAGGCGGGTATACCCGAGGACGATCCTCGCAACCCCGCAGTCATCGCCGACAACGTGGGTGACAACGTGGGTGACGTGGCCGGCATGGGTGCCGACCTTTACGAATCCTATGTGGGAAGCATGGTGGCCCCCATCGCCCTAGCGGCTAGCGTATTCGCCGTGAGTGGTGCTGACGGGGTGACGAAGGGGATGCTTCTCCCCATGCTCATAGCGGCGGTGGGGATCATAGCCTCGGTCGTCGCCACCCTTTTCGTGCGGGCGCGGGAGGGTTCCCACCCCGCCCGTGCCCTTAACGCCGGGAGCTATGGCGCGGCCCTTCTCACTACCGTCGGAACCCTGCTGGTGGTGGTCTTCTGGCTCCGGGGAGTGGAGAGCGTCAAGCATCCGGTGGGATTCTGGATCTCCATCGTGGCCGGTCTCGTCGCGGGCCTGGCAATAGGCTGGATCTCCGAGTTCTACACCTCGGACCGTTTCCCGCCGGTAAGGGAGATCGCAAAGTCCTCCCAGACGGGAGCCGCCACCAATATCCTTTCCGGGTTCTCCGAGGGCATGGAGAGCACCGCTGGGGCCATACTGATGCTGGTAGGCGCCATTGCCGCTGCCTACCTGGCCGGCAACTGGGCCATGCCGGACGTGGCCAATAGCGGGATATACGGTATCGCCCTGGCGGCCATCGGTATGCTCTCCACCACCGGCATGACGGTTTCGGTGGACGCCTATGGGCCCATCGCCGATAACGCCGGCGGTATATCGGAGATGAGCGGCCGTCCGCCCGAGGTGCGAAGGATCACCGACAGCCTGGACGCGCTGGGCAATACCACCGCGGCCATCGCCAAAGGCTTCGCCATCGCCTCCGCTGGCGTCACCGCCCTCTCCCTTTTTAAGGCCTACACCGCTGCGGTGGGCATAGAGATCATCGATCTTGCTCGCTGGCAGACGGTGGTGGGCCTTTTCCTGGGCGGCATGTTCCCCTTCCTTTTCTCCTCCATGGCTATCAAGGCCGTGGGGAGGGCCGCTTATGACATGAT
>JAPWVA010000047.1 GCA_028275245.1 Actinomycetota bacterium | reverse complement strand
GGAGAGGTTGGAGGACCTGCGCCATGTGGTGTGGCAGGCCAGGTTGGGCACCCTATATGATAAGTCGCTTCGCCTGTCCGAGCTAGCAGCCCTCATCGCGGAGGGGGCTCACCTGGATGAGGGCGTGAGGGAGAAAGCAGCCCGCGCTGGCCTGCTCTGCAAGGCCGACTTGGTGACCTCCATGGTGGTGGAGTTCCCTTCCCTACAGGGGATCATGGGCAGGATCTACGCCCTGGAAGGCGGCGAGGACGGGGAGGTGGCCCGAGCCATCGAGGAACACTACCTCCCCCGCTGGTCAGGTGATCGGCTTCCCGGTACCCTCGCCGGTGCCGTCCTCTCCCTGGCGGAGAAGACCGACAACCTGGTGGGATGCTTTTCGGTGGGACTAATGCCTTCCGGCTCGGAGGACCCCTATGCCCTACGCCGCCAGGCGGTGGGCATGATCCAGGTCCTCCGCCACGCCGGCCTTCACCTGGACCTGGAGAGGGTCTTCGAGAAAGCCGCCGGGCTGTTGGGCCTGGAGGAGCCCCAAGAGACGCTGGAGCAGGTGAGCGACTTCTTCCGGCAGAGGTTTCGCCAGTTCATGATAGGCGAGGGCCACGATTACGACCTGGTCGATGCCGTACTTCCCTTTGCCCTGCGGGACGTGCTGGACGCCGAGGGTAGGTTGTTGGCCATGGAGGAGGCGAGGAGGGAAGGGAGGCTCCAGAGGATATACACCGGCTTCGAGAGATGCTACAACCTCTCCCGCCAGGGCGCCGGGACAAGCCTTAACGAGAACCTGCTCCTGGAGGAGGCGGAGCGGGAGCTCTACTCCCGGTTGACCTGGTCCCAGGAACCCCTCCAGCGTTACCTGGACGAGTGCGAGTACGGGAAGGCCCTGGAGGTGCTCCTGGAGCTGGTTCCCTCCGTGGACAGGTTCTTCGCCGAGATATTCGTGATGGGGGAGGACGAGAGGCTAAGGGAGAACCGCTTGGCCCTGCTCCGGGAGGTGGTCTCCCTGTATCGTTCCTTCGCCGATTTCTCCCAGGTGGTGACCGAGGGTTGAGGGATAGGGAGGGCCCACCGGTGAAAGGCCGGGATACCGGTAGCGGGTCCGTGGGGAGATAAAAGGTATAATTTCGGGGTAAAAGCACCGGAGACGATTAGTGCTGGCGTCGGGCGATAGGTACCGGGGGATGAACCGGTGGTTCGTGGAAGGAGGAAGTCCTATGGCTGTGAAGTACGTGTATGACTTCGAAGAGGGTAACGCGGCCATGAAGGATCTCCTGGGAGGAAAAGGCTCAAACCTGGCCGAGATGACCAGGCTGGGGCTGCCGGTGCCTCCCGGATTCACCATCACGACCGAGGCTTGCCGCTATTATTCCCGGGAGAACCGCTATCCCGAGGGGCTGGAGGAGGAGATAAGGGAGCATCTCCGCCGCCTGGAAGAGAAGATGGGGAAGAAGCTGGGGGACGAGAAAGACCCGCTACTGGTCTCCGTTCGCTCCGGCGCCAAGATCTCCATGCCCGGCATGATGGACACCGTACTCAATCTGGGATTGAACGACAAGTCCGTGCGGGGGCTGGCCGAGCAGACCGGCGACGAAAGGTTCGCTTACGACGCCTACCGCCGCTTCATCCAGATGTTCGCCGACATAGTGATGGGGGTAAACCGCAGCCTCTTCGAGGCGGAAATCGAAAGGAAGAAGGAGGAGAAAGGGGTCAGCCAGGACGTCGACCTCACGGCGGAGGATTGGAAGGAATTGGTGGAGAGGTTCAAGGCCATAGTCCGGGAGCATGCCGGCCGGGATTTCCCCTCCGATCCCATGGAGCAGCTGGACCTGGCCATCAGGGCGGTTTTCCGCTCGTGGGATAACCCTCGGGCCAAGACCTACCGTAAGCAGTATGACATCCCCGAGGACCTGGGGACGGCGGTGAACGTGCAGGCCATGGTCTTTGGCAACAAGGGGAATGATTCCGCCACCGGGGTGTGCTTCACCCGTGACCCCTCCACCGGGGAGAAGCGCCACTTCGGCGAGTATCTGACCAACGCCCAGGGGGAGGACGTGGTGGCCGGCATCCGCACCCCCAAGCGCCTGGAAGACCTGGAAAAGGAGATGCCGGAGATCTACCGCCAGCTGACCGGGCTGATGGAGACTTTGGAGAGGCATTACCGGGACATGCAGGATATAGAGTTCACTATCGAGCAGGGCAAGCTTTACCTGCTCCAGACCAGGACGGGGAAGCGGACGGCAGCGGCAGCCCTGAAGATCGCGGTGGACATGGTGGAGGAGGGCCTCATCAGCAAGGAGGAGGCGGTGGCCCGCGTCCAGCCCGAGCAGTTGGATCAACTCCTCCACCCCAGGCTCGACCCCAACGCCGAGTACGACGTCATCGCCAGGGGTCTTCCGGCCTCCCCGGGCGCCGCGGTGGGCGAGGTCGTCTTCGACGCGGACACCGCCGAGGTGAGGGGTTCCCGGGGCGAGAAGGTGATCCTGGTGCGCTGGGAGACCACCCCTGATGACATCCACGGCATCATCAAGGCCCAGGGCGTGCTGACCAGCCACGGGGGCATGACCAGCCATGCCGCGGTGGTGGCCCGGGGGATGGGCAAGCCCTGCGTGTGCGGGGCGGAGGCCATCAAGATCAACCAGGCCGAGCGGATCTTCGAGGTAGATGGACTGGTGGTCCGGGAAGGAGACGTGATCACCATAGATGGGACCTCCGGGAAGGTCATCCTGGGAGAGGTGAAGCTAATAGAGCCCAAGGTGGACGAGAACCTTGAAAAGATACTGGCCTGGGCCCACGAGATACGTCGGTTGGACGTTCGGACCAATGCCGACACGCCCGAGGACGCGAGGCGGGCCCGCGATTTCGGGGCGCATGGTATCGGGCTGTGCCGCATCGAGCACATGCTCATAGGGGAGGAGAGGCTGCCCATAGTCCGGAGGATGATACTGGCCGAGACGCCCGAGGAGCGGCAAGGGGCCATGGACGAGCTGGAACCCTACCTCAGGGGCGACTTCCGTGAGATCCTGGAGGCCATGGATGGCTACCCGGTCACCATAAGGCTCCTGGACCCCCCGCTCCACGAGTTCTTGCCCCGGGAGTCGGACCTGCGGGTGGAGCTGGTGGAGTTGAGGCACGTGCCCGGTGACCGGGATGAGCTGGAGGCAAAGGAGAGACTCTATGCCCGGGTGAGGGCGGAGACGGAGGCCAATCCCATGCTGGGACTCAGGGGGTGCCGGCTGGGGATCACCATGGAGGGAGTCACCGAGATGCAGGTGAGGGCCATAATGGGGGCCGCCTGCGAGTTGAAGAAGATGGGCAAGGATCCCAAGCCCGAGATAATGGTTCCCCTGGTGGCCTTCCGCCGGGAGCTGGAGATCGAGAAGGAGAAGATCCTCAGGGTGGCAGCAGAGGTCCAGGAGGAGATGGGCGTCCAGGTGGAGTTCTCCGTGGGCACCATGATCGAGCTTCCCCGGGCGGCCCTCACCGCGGACGAGGTGGCTCAGGTGGCGGATTTCTTCTCCTTCGGGACCAACGACCTGACTCAGACCACCCTGGGCTTCAGCCGGGACGATGCCGAGGCTAAGTTCCTCCCCGCTTACCTGGAGAAGGGCATCCTCGAGGAGAATCCCTTCCAGGTGCTGGACGTGGACGGCGTGGGCAAGCTCGTCCGCATGGCCTGCGAGCTGGGAAGGAAGGCGAATCCCAAGCTCAAGCTCGGGATCTGCGGGGAGCACGGGGGCGATCCCAAGAGCATCCGGTTCTGCCACGAGGTGGGGCTGGATTACGTGAGTTGCTCCCCGTTCCGAGTTCCCGTGGCCATCCTGGCCGCCGCCCACGCGGCCCTGGGGGACGTGCAGGACGCCACCAAGTGAGGAGGTTGCCCTGGACCGGGGATGAGAGCCCCGGCAGGGACGGTGACGGGACACCGGGGGAGGCCGCCAGGCCCTCCTCCGGGTTTGTGTCTCTTGGATTGAGGAGGTGGTGGGCTTGTATATCCTCGCGGTGAACGGGAGTCCTAACCCCGAGGGTAATACCGCTCTGCTCCTCCGGGAGGTGCTCAAGGCAGCCGGGGAGGAGGGGGTGGAGGGCAGGATGTTGCAGGTGATGGACGTGGTGAAGGGGCAGGAGATGCCCTTCTGCACGGCCTGTTCCAGCCCCTGTAGAGAGACATGTCACGGGAGGTACCCCATCCTGGCGGAGGCATGCCGGGCCCTCGAGGAGGCCTCGGCGGTGGTGTTGGGCAGCCCGGTGTACTTCGGCACCGTCACCGCCCAGCTGAAGGCGTTCTGGGACAAGACCAGGGCTATCCGATCCCGACGTTCCCTGGTGGGAAAGCCGGCGGGAGCGGTAGCGGTGGGCGCATCCCGTTTTGGGGGCCAGGAGACCACCGTGAGGGCTCTTCACGACATGCTCCTGATCCAAGGGATGTCGGTGGTGGGAGAGGGAACCAGCGACACCGACGCAGGCCATCAGGGCGTGTGTGCCACCAGGCCCGCCGCCGAGGACGCTTACGCCATGGAAAGGGCAAGGATCCTGGGGAGGAGGCTGGCCCTAGAGGTTCAGCGGCGGGAGGGAAGCGCCAGGCCATGATCATCCGGGAGGAGATCGAGGAACTGGAGTATCGTTGGCTCTCTCCCCATGCCGTACGCAGCCGGGAGAGCAAGGGGAGGCAGCGGCCGGAGCCACTGGACCCGATCCGGACCTGTTTCATGCGGGACAGGGACCGCATTATCCACAGCAAGGCCTTCCGTCGCCTGAAGCACAAGACCCAGGTCTTCTTAGCCCCCGAGGGCGACCACTACCGTACCCGTCTCACCCATACCCTGGAAGTGAGCCAGATCTCCCGCACCATCGCCCGGGCGTTGAGGCTGAACGAGGACCTCACCGAGGCCATCGCCCTGGGTCACGACTTGGGTCACACCCCCTTTGGGCACATAGGCGAGGAGGCCTTCAAGGACCTAACCCCCCGGCCCTTTCGCCACAACGAGCAGAGCCTGCGGGTGGTGGACCGGCTGGAATACGGGGGAAAGGGGCTTAACCTCACCTGGGAGGTGAGGGACGGCATCCTCAACCACACCGGCTCAAGTCCCCTGCCCGCCACCCTCGAGGGAAGGATAGTGAGGATCGCCGACCGCATAGCTTACGTGAACCACGACGTGGACGACGCCATAAGGGCAGGTATCCTCACAGAAAAAGACTTGCCCCGCTCCACGGTGGAGGTCCTGGGGAAACACCACAGCCAGAGGATAGACACCTTGGTGAAGGACATCGTCAGGGAGAGCGCGGGGAAGTCGGATATCCTCATGAGCCCCGAGGTGGAGGCGGCCTTGAACGAGCTGCGCGATTTCTTGTTCCAGCGGGTTTACGTGGGCTCGGTGGCCAAGCAGGAGGAGGACAAGGCGGTGGTCGTGCTGCGGAGCCTTTTCCACTACTATCTCGACCACCCGGAGGAGATGCCGGTGGAGTTCCAGGAGGGGGAAGAGGAGCTCAGGGTCCGGGTTTGCGATTACGTGGCCGGCATGACCGACCGTTACGCCCTGCGCAAGTACCAGGAGATATTCCTCCCCAAGGTGTGGGTGGGGGACCTTTGAGCCGCCCCCGGCATGATTTTTCGGCCCGCCCCGGAAGGTCCCCGCGGGGAGCTAAACTGGAGGACGGCGGCTCCCAGGAGTTCTAAACGAGCCCGTTAACCCGGGAATAAAAGGGATGCCCGGGGAGGAGCCCATAACCGAGTCATTCCGGACGGGAAAGGACCAGCCTACGGCCATGGCAGGGGGAAGGATCAGGGAGGAGGACATAGACGCCCTCCGGGAGAGGGTGGACATAGTGGAGGTCATCTCCGACTACGTCCAGTTGAAGAAGGCGGGCCGGCTTTTCAAGGGCTTGTGCCCCTTTCACTCCGAGAAGACACCCTCCTTCATGGTGGACCCCCAGAAGCAGCTCTATCACTGCTTCGGTTGCGGCGAGGGAGGAAACGTGTACACATTCCTCATGAAGAAGGAGGGGCTTGATTTCCGGGAGGCGGTGGAGAAGCTGGCCGCCCGGGTGGGATTCCCGCTCCGTTACGAGGGTTCCCGGGAGGGGCGTCAGGAGGGGGAGCGGGAAAGGCTCTTCCGCATCAATGAGTGGGCGGCGGAACTCTTCCACCGGCTGCTATTGGAGAGCCCGGTGGGCGCCCCCGGCCGGGAGTACCTGCGCCGCCGGGGTTTCGGAGAGGAGGCGATAAGGGCATTCCGGCTCGGCTATTCCCCTCCCCAGTGGGACTTCCTCTACAGGCGGGCTGTGCAGAAGGGATTCGGCCTCGGCGACTTCATCCGCTCCGGGCTGGGGGTGCGTAGCGAGAGGGGGGCCTACGACCGTTTCCGGGGGCGCATCATATTCCCCATCCTGGACCTGCAAGGTAGGGTGGTGGCCTTTGGGGGAAGGGTGGTGGGGGAGGGCCAGCCCAAGTACCTCAATTCGCCGGAGACGCCTATCTACGTCAAGTCAAGGCACCTCTACGGGCTTTACCAAGCCCGAAGGGAGATAGTCCAGGCGGGCTATGCCCTGCTTGTGGAGGGCTACACCGACGTGATCGCCCTCTGGCAGGCGGGCATAGGGAACGCCGTGGCCACCCTGGGGACCGCCCTGGGAGAGGAGCACCTGGGAATCCTATCCCGTTTCACCGAGAAGGTGGTCCTGGCCTTCGATGCCGACTCGGCGGGCCTGGCGGCCAACCTGCGGGCGCTGCAGTTCGGGGATCGTTTCAACCTGGACCTTCGGGTGGCAGTGCTGGACCGGGGTTCCGACCCGGCCGATTTCGTGGGCGCCAGGGGCGCGGAGGAGTTCCTCCGGCGGGTCGAGCAGAGCGAGCCCCTGTTGGATTACTCGGTGCGGAACATCCTGGAGGGGTTCGACCCCAGGGATACCAACTCCAGGAAACGCGGGGTCAGGAACGTACTCCGGCTCCTCGCCGGTGGGGGCGATTCCCTGGTTGTGGAGGGACAACTGAAGAAGGTGGCCGATTGGGCGGGCCTGGACTACGCGGTGGTCTTCCAGGCATACCGGTCGCTGGCGGGGAAAGGGGGGGACCGAGCACCGGTGATGAGCCTCGATGCCGATCCCCAGGCAAGGGTGGAAAGGGAACTCCTGGGCTTAGTCTTCCATCATCCATATCTGCTGGAGAGGGCCTCCCTCGAGGTGGGGGAGGACCTGATCATCGTCGAGGGCCACAGGCTACTGTGGAGGGCCCTGCTGGAGGCCTATCATTCCGGCAGGTTTCGCCCCGCCGCGGTCAGCGAGGCCAGTAACACCTGGTCGGTCTTCCTGGACGGTTTGCCGGAGGAGCCCAGGAAATTGGCCACGGGGTTAATTTTCGGCGGGAGTGGGAAGTTTGATAGTATGGGGAAGGACGAAGCGCTTTTGTTGTATAATGGTGTTCTGGCTTCGTTAAAGGAGTTGCACATCCAGCGTTTAATAAGAAATAAGAGAATCGAGCTGGAACGCTTGATAGAGTCCCCGCTCCGGGATCACGAGAAAGAGAAAGA
>JAPWVA010000046.1 GCA_028275245.1 Actinomycetota bacterium | reverse complement strand
TCACGCAAGTGGGCATGGAGGTCGAGGAAACCGGGGAAGACGTACATCCCCTCCGCCTCCAGCACCTTGAGACCCCTATCTGGAAATGCCCTCGATATGGCCTCTATCTTGCCCCCGGCTACCAGGATATCGGCCTGGTAACTCCGTCCCGAAAAAGGGTCTACCACCTTGCCGCCACGGACGAGCAGTTTCGTCACGCCTCACGCACCTCCTGCTCCCCTCAGGAGGAGGAATAGCACCGCCATCCTGACCGCAACCCCGCAAGTCACCTGGTAGTCCACCACGCTCTGGGGGCTCTCCGCTACCCCAGGCGTTATCTCCACGCCCCGGTTCATGGGGCCGGGATGCATCACCAGGACGTCGGGTCTGGCTTTCCTCAGCCTTTCCTCGTTCATCTGGAAACTGGAAACGTACTCCTCCAGGGAGGGAAGGTAGCCCTGTTGCTGCCTCTCCCTCTGGATCCTCAGCAGGTATATAACGTGGGAATCCTCCAAGGCGTCATCCAGGCGCTGAAACACCTCCACGCCGTGGGGCAGCCATGCCGGTAAGAAGGTGGGAGGGGCCGCCACCGCCACCTTCATCCCCAGCATCGTGCATACCTTAATACCAGAGCGAGCTACCCGGGAATGGAGTATGTCCCCCACGAAGGTTACGCGCCTGCCCTCCAACTTCCCAAGCCTCTTTCTCATCACGTAAACGTCCAGTAGGGCCTGGGTGGGATGGGCATGCATCCCGTCGCCGGCGTTGATCACAGGGATATCCAACCATTCCGCCAGGAGGTAAGGTGCGCCAGCCACGGGATGCCTTATCACCACGGCATCCGCGCCCATGGCCTGGACGGTGAAGCCCGTGTCCTTAAGGCTTTCGCCCTTCTCCACGCTGGAGGCCGAGGCCGAGAAGTTCAGCACGTCGGCGCTGAGGCTCTTGGCCGCCAGCTCGAAGGAAAAGCGCGTCCTGGTGGAGGGCTCGTAAAACAGGTTAACCACCGTCTTCCCCCTCAAGGCGGGGACTTTCTTAATGGGCCTTCGCAGGACTTCCTCAAAGGCCTCGGCCGACTCCAGCAGGGACTCGACCTCTCCCAGCTCCAGTTGGTCCACGTCCAGCAGATCCCTCTTCTCCCTCTTCCCTTGCATGTCAACCGCCTCTTAACACGGTAGGTCGCCGGAGACTACCCTGATCTTGCTGGGATCAACCCTTCTCTTCCCGCTCAGTTCCGAGGTAAACGGCATCCTCCCCGTCCGTCTCCCGTAGGCAAACCCTTACTATCTCCTCCCTGGAGGTGGGGATGTTCTTGCCCACGTAATCGGCCCTGATGGGTAACTCCCGGTGGCCCCTGTCCACCAGCACCGCCAACTGGATGCGGGCGGGCCTGCCAAAATCCATGAGGGCATCCATGGCCGCGCGGACGCTCCTTCCCGTGTATAGGACGTCGTCCACCATCACCACCTTCTTGCCTTCCAGGCTCCCTGGCAGGCTGGTCTCCCTCACCACCGGCTGTTCCAGGCGGTGGATGTCATCCCGGTAAAGAGTGATGTCCAAAGAGCCCAGGGGGACCTCCACACCCTCGATGGACTTTATGTGGGAGGCGATCCTCTCGGCCAAGGGAACGCCCCTGGTCCTTATCCCCACCAGGACCAGGCCCTCTGCCCCCCGGTTACGCTCCAGGATCTCGTGGGCTATCCTCCGGAGGGCCCGCTTTATGTCATCCTCCTCCATCAACCGGGCCTTAAGGACGAACCCCATGGCTTATGCCCACCTTTCCTTCGCTCCCGCAAAACAAAACCCCTCCAGGCGAAACCGGAGGGGAATTGACATGCCACGCTTCCTCACCACCTTATCAGCCTCACCGGACTGATTTAAAGGTCTTACCTAACCTGTCTACTTTTTAGTGTCACCTATCTTCTTCGACGACCTCCCCCGGTTCCTCCTTCCCCGTGGGCCCGATCATGCCTGCATCCTCCCCGTACCCATTTCCCAGGGAACCATCATATCCCTGCCCACCGTCATCCTGGCCAGGCAATGGCTCCCCGGCTTCCCCCTTGGCAATCCCCCGGTCCTTCACCAAACTCGCCATGACCCCGTTGATGAACCTCCCTGAATCTCCCGTGGAAAAGGCCTTGGCCAGCTCCAGGTACTCGTTGATGGTCACGCTCACGGGAATGTCCGGGAAGTACAGGAGCTCCGTGAAACCCAGCCTCAGTAAATTGCGGTCCACCATGGGCATGCGGGGCAAGGTCCACCCTTCGGAGTAACCCTCTATGAGCCCGTCAATTTCCTCCTGGTGGCTAAGATAGGTCCTGACCAGCTCCAGCGAAAACTCCGGTATCCCGCCTGGGGGAAGCTCCAGTTCCTCCACCCCGTCCCTGATCATGGGCTGGAAATCCTTCAAGACCTGCTCCAGGTCGTCGCCCCTGATCTCCAGCTGATAAAGGATGTCGCAGGCTATCTTCCTGGCCAACGTACGCCGGGTGAAGGAAGGCGAACTCCTTTCTATGGCGCATTCACCCCCACGACCTCCACGTCCACCGCGGTCACCATCATGCCGGTCATCCTCTCCGCTACTTCCTTTATCCTCTCCTGCACCACCCTGGCCACCGGGAGGAACTCCGAGTCGTAATCGGCGTAGATCTGGAGGGTGAAGGTTATCCTTCCCTCTTCCACCTGGGCCTTTATGCCCTTGGAGAGGTTCTTACGCTTGGGACGTTCCCCGCCATATCCGGATCGCATACCCACGCCCCTAACTCCCTCAACCTCCAAAAGGGCGAGTCCGGCGATGAGCTCCAGCACGCCATGCCTGAGGCGAAAAGTTCCGCAATCCCAATAGCTCATGGGTTAGGGCTCCTCTACACCCACTCCTCATCCCCTAATTTCCGCCCTTGCCATACGAACGCTATCATCGGTAAAACCTTGTTCTTCGATTTATACCGTTCCCGCTATCTCGGAACGGACCCCCTCATCCCACCCTTTCCACGTATTCTCCCGTCCTGGTGTCCACCCTCACCACGTTCCCCTCCTCTATGAAGAGGGGCACGGTGATCACCAGGCCCGTCTCGAGGGTGGCCGGCTTCCCTCCCCCGCTAGCGGTGTCACCCTTGACCCCAGGAGCGGTCTCCACCACCTCCAGGTCCACGAAGACGGGGGGTTCCACCCCCACCGGCTTTCCCTCATATAGGGGAATCTCCACGAGGATACCCTCCTTGAGGTAGCTAGCCGCCTGGCCCACCTCGTCTTCGTCGATGGCCATCTGCTCGTAGGTCTCGGTGTCCATGAATATGAAGTTCCTACCATCCCGGTAGAGGTACTGCATCTTCCTCTTGTCCAGCAGGGCTAGCTCCACCTTCTCGCCCGCCCGGAAGGTCTTCTCGATCACCGCCCCTGTCTTTAGGTTTTTCAGGCGGGTGCGCACGAAAGCCTGTCCCTTTCCGGGCTTCACGTGTTGGAAATAGAGGATATTGTATAGCGTGCCGTCCAGCTCTATGGTCATCCCGTTCCTGAAATCAGCGGTGGTTATCATGTCCCTACGACCTCCGGTTCATGTTTTCCCTGCCGGCACACCGCCCATGGCGGATTCCGCCGTCCAATTTTAGCACAAGTATCCCAAGCTCCATTACCGGCTAATCTGCCAGGTAAGCGTCGGGGGAGAGCTCCTGGGGCAGCGTGGTGAGAAGCCGGTACCCGTCATCGGTGGTCACCACCATGTCCTCCACCCTGACCCCTCCCGTCCCAGGTAGGTATATCCCGGGCTCTACTGTGAACACCATCCCGGGAACCAGGGATTCGGTCCTCCCCCGCCCGATCACCGGCCACTCGTGCACCTCCATCCCCACGCCGTGACCGAGCCCATGGTTGAAATAATTGCCATACCCGGCCCTCTCGATCACCTGCCTCGCTGCCTCGTCCACGGCTCCCGCAGTCGTACCCGGAGATATCGCCTGCAAGGCTGCCTCCCTGGCTTCCATCACCAGGGCGTGTATCTCCTTTAACTTGGCGGGTACCCTGCCCAAGGCCACTGTCCTGGTGATATCGCAACAGTAACCCTCGTACACCGAGCCCCAGTCCACCAGGGTCAGGCCGGCGACCCTCTTTGCCGTGGGCATCGTATGGACCATGGAGGAACGGCGGCCGGAGGCCACGATCACCGGGAAGGGGAAATCCTCCGCACCAAGTTGCAACATCCTTACCTTGAGGAGTGAGGCGACCTTTTTCTCCGTGGAACGCCCGGAAAGGGCCTCCCTCAAGGTCTCCTGAAAAGCTTTCTGGGCGATGCTTACCGCCCTCTTGATGAGCGCTATCTCCTGAGGAAGCTTCACCGCCCTCTCCCATCCCACGGGATCTTCCAATCCCTTCCATAAAACCTTCCCCCTCAAGGCAGCTCGCAACTCCGTCATGGTGGCCACGGTGGTGTAGAGGCGGTCGTAGCCCAGCCGGGCTCCGTCGAGACGTCTCCGGAGCCGGGAAACGGTATGCAGGAAGTTCCTCTCCAGCCTTACCACCTCTAAGTTCTGAAGTTCCTCCTTCGCTTGCTCGGCATAACGAGAGTCCACCACCAGGTAGGCCCCCTGGCCCACCAGGAAAAGGGCTCCCTTGGAGCAAGAAAAACCCGTCAGGTACCTGATGTCCAGGGGTTTTTCCACGAAAAGCCCGTCCAGCCCATGCTTTCGAGATAGGCCCCGAACTATGCTGTTTCTCCTGGTCTTGTAAACGGAACTGTCCAACCTCAAAGTTCACCCCTTCAGCTTCTTTTCGAGCCTTCCCACATGAAAATTAAAAAACCATCTTAATGGGAACACCCCATAAATCGGCTCCCGGAACACGCCCCGGGATGGGGAATCAGGCGCGCAGGATATCTAGTACCCCTTTTAGGGCAAGCAGGTAGCCGGAAGTTCCAAACCCGCTCACCACCGCCTTTACCACCGGAGAGATCAGTGAGCGCGCCCTCCAGGGCTCCCGAGCATAGATGTTGGTCACATGGACTTCGACTATGGGTATCTCCAGGGCCGAAAGGGCGTCCCTCAGGGAATAGCCATAATGGGTCAGTGCCCCCGGGTTTATCACCAGGGCATCCGCCCTGCCCCTAAGGCCCTGCACGTAGTCCACCAGATCGCCCTCGTCGTTACTCTGGAAGAACTCCAGCAGGGCCCCGGATTCCCGCCCTAGGGCGATGAGTTTTTGCTTCACCAGGTCCCATTCCTCGGTGCCATATATCTCGGGCTCCCTCCATCCCAGGATATTGAGGTTTGGACCGTTCGCTATGGCTACCAGCAACCCCTTCCTCCTTTCCGAACTCGATCCCCGCGGGCGATGTCTTCCGAGGGTCCCGCTGGACTCCATCATGCTCGGTTCAGCTGTAACTCCTCCAGGACCTCCTCAATGGCCCTGAGGACGATATCCCGCCTGGGATCCTCCACCAACCGAGGTTTTCCCGGCTCCTCCAAGAGCACCAGCCTTAAGGATCCCTTCCTCTTCTTATCGGAGGCCATAAAGCGGTACACCGCCGAGGGGTCCAACCCCCAATCGGTGGGTGCCTCCGAGAGGAGGGGCATCAACAGGGCCCGGTGCCTATGGTAGAGGCCATGGCCGGAAAGCCCCAGTAGCTCGGAAGCCCTGGCCGCCATCATCATACCCGCCGCCACCGCCTCGCCGTGGAGGAGGAGGGAAAAACCCGTGACGGACTCCATGGCGTGCCCGAAGGTGTGGCCGTAGTTGAGCACCGCCCTGATGTCCTTCTGGTCCCACTCGTCCTCCATGACCACCTTGGCCTTGTGTCTGACGCAGGAGGATACGACCTTCTCCAGGTCCACTCCTCCCAGGCCCTCCCGTAGGAAAACCTCGCTCCAGCGAAGCAGGGACTCGTCGTAGAGGAATCCGTACTTCACCACCTCGGCCCAACCGCTTTTTACCTCCCTCGAGGGAAGGCTGGAAAGAACTACCAAGTCGGATACCACCGCCTTGGGTTGATGGAAGATCCCCACCGAGTTCTTTACCCCTCCGTGATCCACCCCCGTCTTACCGCCTATCGCCGAGTCCACCATGGCCATGAGGGTAGTGGGAAG
This sequence comes from Actinomycetota bacterium, assembly GCA_028275245.1. Classification (GTDB taxonomy): domain Bacteria; phylum Actinomycetota; class Geothermincolia; order Geothermincolales; family RBG-13-55-18; genus JACVJK01. Next base: position 1,549 of record JAPWVA010000046.1, on the reverse strand, counting down.
CTGATAATATGGCATGCCCCGGTGATAGATTCCCGCCGTTAATCCCGCCACGTCACCTACCACCCCGCCACCGAAGGCCAGGATAACGTCATTCCTGGTGAACTCCCTCTTAAGCAAGAAATCCAATAGGTTCACCACCGTTCCAAGGTTTTTATGCCCCTCCCCCGGCGGGAAGGTGAAACGGTGAAGCTCCCTCTCGCCCATGAAGGTCACCATGACATTCACCAATTCGCGGCCGTGCTGCTCCATGATCTCCGGGTGGCTTATCAGGGCCGCCTTGCGCCAGTCTGACCTCTCCAAGAGCTCCGGTAGGCAATGCCCATAAGCCCCGTACCCCACGAATACGGCGCATGTTCTGTCCTCACCTCTTAATTCCAACAATATCCTTTCCATGCCAACGCTATCTCCCCTGCCACCTCGGAAGGACTCCTGCCCTCCGCCAAGACCACGTGGTGGGCGGCCTTGAGGTAAAGGACCTCCCTTTCCCGGTATAAGCGGATTATCTTGTCCTTCCCTCCCCCTGCCAAGAGGGGCCTATCAAGGCAACCCTTCAGTCGGGAAAGGGCGGTTTCAGGCGAAATCCTGAGCAATACCACCAGGCTCCTTTTTCTGAGCAAGTCCACGTTGGCGCGGTTCAATATCACGCCGCCGCCGCAGGAGAGTACCCTCCCCCTTCCCCCCAGCGCCCTTTCCAGAGCCCTGGACTCCAACCTCCTGAAGAAGTGCTCCCCATGCCTTTCGAATATGTCAGGGATCCTGGAACCCGCCATCCGCTCGACCTCCATATCCAGTTCGATGAAGGTCATCCCCAGGGAAGAGGCGACCAGCGGGCCCACCGTGCTCTTTCCTGAACCCATGAATCCTATCAGGGAAAGGTTTTCCGCAAACACCTTGAAAGCGGGCTAGGTCCCCTTTAAGCAAGCCCGGGCGCATCGACTCCCGGGCCTCCACCCTTTAAACGTCCTCGCTTCCTCATTCCGCGGGGAAGAAGGCCGCCTGTTTTTTCCTCATGTCCGCGTATCTGGCCTTCATGTCTTCTAGGTTATCGCCCCCGATCACCTCCATGAGCGCATCAGCCAGGACCAGCGCCACCATGGATTCAGCAACCACCGCCGCCGCGGGCACCGCGCACACGTCAGATCTCTCCCGCAAGGAAACCACAGGCAACCCCGTCAACAAATCCCGGGTCCGGACCCCTTTTTTCAATGTGGGTATGGGCTTCATAGCCCCCCTGACCACTAGGGGCATCCCATTGCTGATACCGCCCTCCACGCCCCCCGCCCGGTTGGTTTCCCTTCTCCAGGACCTTTCTCCCTCCACCGGCAGGTCCAGGGATTCGCTCCCCCAACTACCAGCCAATGCGAACCCGTCCCCAATCTCCACCCCTTTCACTCCCTGTATGGACATGATGGCCATGGCAAGACGGGCGTCAAGTCTCCTATCCCAATGGACGTGGCTTCCCAGTCCCACCGGCAATCCGAAGGCCCACACCTCGAACACACCTCCCAACGTATCCCCCCTGGCATAGGCATCGTCCACCTGCCTCGCC
>JAPWVA010000045.1 GCA_028275245.1 Actinomycetota bacterium | reverse complement strand
TCTCGCCCTGGCGGGAGCTTCTCACCACTTCCGGTGAGACCAGGGAGAAGGTGGCGCCGGACCGGACCGTTTCCTCCAGTTGGGCTGGTCCCAGGCGGAACCCCGGATGTGCCAGGCCCGAGAGCCTGAAGCCCACCCTCTCCAGCACCTCCCTCCCCTCTTCCAGCTGCGAGGGAACGTCCTCTTCCAGGCCCGCCTCCCGCAGGAGGTCCAGATCGGCCAGGGAATAGGTGGTGGGCACTATTTCCAGCAAGCCCGCCGCATTGAGTTCTTTCATGGAGGAGAGCAGATCATCCCTTTTCTCGGTGCCGTTCTTATCGGGGAGGGGTTTGCCCTTTCCTTCCAGGTACACCGCTACCTGACCAGGAAGTACCAGGGAAGAGGGTATCCGGTACTGCCTCATCTTGGCCAGCAGGGCCGGTAGGTATCCCCCGTTCGCGGAATCCGTGGCCGATTCCAGGGACTGGTCCAGTGGGTTTCCCTGGAAGTCGCGGGAGGGGAGGAAATCAGCGGACCAGGCAAGGGCCAGGCCGAGAGGCTTGCTTCCCCGGGGCAGCTCCATTATCACCAGAATCCCCGAGTCGGAAGCCACAAGGCCATCCTCACAGCTGGCCCTGACCTCGAAGGGATAAACCCCCGTCTTCAGCTCCAGTTCGGCGAGGGAGATGGGGAAGTTCACCGAGGAGGCGAGGCCTTCCTGTTTAATGCTGCCCAACTTCCTGGTCAACTGGGGGTAGGGACGATAACCCTTGCGGAAATAGTAGAGGTAGGAACGGGTGAGGGCCGGCGGATATACGTACAGGTACAGGTCCACCGACCCGTTCACCCCTTCCGGGGTAAGCCCCATCTTCACTGCGATGCTCGCCATGGAACCCGGGGGGTACCACGCGCGGTCGGTGGAGATCTGGATCGAGAAACCTTCCTGGGATTGCTTATCCTGGGCCGGAGAAGGGGTGGGGAAGAGGAGAAGGGTTATCATCAGGACGACGATGGCGGCAGGAACCGCCACGGGGTTGGTGGGAAGTTTCCCGTGCTCGCCCATCCTATCTCTCCCCGCACTTGCGACCACCCCGAGAAGGGTCCTCTGCCCGCGCCCAACTCACCGGGCTTTCACCGGGAAAGGCGCAGCCTACCCTTCCCTTACCCATGATCACCCTCCTGTCCATTTCCCGGAAGCCCAAGTGGGAGTAGAGACCCAAGGCCCTTCCGTTGCCTTCCTGCGTGTTTACCAGGGCTTCCATGGCACCCCGCCCCCTGGCCCAGCGGAGCGTCTGTAATGCCAGAGCCTTCCCTATCCCCAGCCCCTGGTAGAGGGGGTGAACGCACAACCTTTGGAGGTAGGAGGAGCGGCCGTTCACGCCTCCGATGGCATAACCGGCCATCTTCCCATCGACGAAGGCCATCAGGAAGAGGTTCCGGTGGCATTGTCTGGAGATGTTCAGCAGGGTCCTGGCGTCGAGACGCCAAAAGGGGTCGAAGGCCTCCTCATCCAAGCAGATGACCTCCTGGAGCCACTTCCTCTTGAATCGCCTGACCTCGAGGTTCGGAAGGGCCTGGAGGGATGGAAGCCCGTTGAGCTCCTTTTCCAGGAGGACGATCCGCTCCAGCTCGCGGAACCCGCAGGCGGCGTAATCCCGGGCCTCGAAGGGGGTGACTGGCCTGGTGATCACCAGCTCGGAGTCGGAGGCCAGCTTTTCCCCGGTGGCCAGGGTGATGAGAATCTCCTTCTCCTTCCGACTGGCATGGAGATGTTGGACGACGGCTATCCCCTCGTCGTTCCTCCACCTGCCAAACAGGATGAAGGGGGGAGGGAAAGGCGCCGGGCCGGGGGTGCCTTTCGCGGCCTGTAGGTACAGGAGGTCCCCCCCCTCCCTGGACAGGTAGCGCCGGAGTTCGCCCGGGCGCCGTAAGGGCAGGGTACCTCTTACGTAGGGCCAGAAGAAGCGAAGTTCGTGCGGCTTTGGCCTAAGGAGCCGCACTCGTTCTGGTCGTCCTTCCACGGGTTTGTTCTCCCCACATGTTAATGGGCTCCCGCCAGGAGCCCCCTAACCTCGTTGATCATGAATATTATACCTATGGCGGCCAACACCATCGAAAAGAGGAGGAGTACGCGGCGTTTCCTGGCCCGGAGGGTGAAGAAGGAGCCCACATAGGAGCCGGGCATGACCCCCACCATCATCCCCAGGGCTAGTAGCCAGTCGATGTGACCCAGGAAGGTATGGATGACCATACCCGGGATGGCTAACGCCGCAATCACCACCAGGGAGTTACCCAGGGCCTCCTTCACGTCCATGTGCAGGAGAAAGAGGAAGGCGGGTACCAGGATGGTGCCTCCCCCTAGGCCCATGAACCCGGAGAAGAAACCGGCGGCGAAACCCACGCCGGCCTTGACGGCAAGCGAGCCCGTCCCCTCCCTGGCTTTTCCCCTGGCTTCAGGGGTCGCTTCTCCCCGGAGAGCGCTCTCCAGGGTCCGGTAGGCGAGGTAGAGGAGGAAGAGAGCGGTGAGGATCATAATGTACCTAGTGTCCACCACCCCGGTGGCCAGGGAGCCCAGGACCGCGCCGGCCAGCCCGTTCAGGGAGCAAACTATCACCAAATCCTTGCGGATCTTTCCCGCGCGGTAGTAGTTGAGGCCTCCAACCAAGGCGGAGGGGAATATGATGGGAAGGGGGGTGCCCAGGGCTATTCCCGAGGATTCCATCAAGAGAAGGCGTATGGCGGGGGTGGTGATGCTTCCACCCCCGATGCCGAAGGCTCCCGAGGCGAACCCGGATGCGAAGCCCACCAGGATGATGAAGAGGAACCTTGCCAGCCGCTCCATCAGGAAGTTTCCCGTCCCTCGCCCTCCACCCTCATGATGTCCACCACCTCGGCGCCGGTGGCCATCACCAGGTCATAGGAACGGATCTTGAGCACCATGTCAGGCTCGCCGCCGCCCGTATATACCACGTCCTCTTTCAGGGCCCGCAGGTCAATGTATTTTTCCATCTGCGTCTTGAGGGCCACGGGCGGCGTGCACCCTACCAGGTAACCGGTGAGCTGGCGCACCTCCTCGGCGCTGGCTAGGCGTAGCTTCTGGGCCTTGAGCTCCGATTTAAGCTTCCCGTAGTCCACCATCCCATCTCCCGGCACCATCGCCATCACCGGTTTCCCATCGGCGAAAAAGATGACGTTTTTGATCACCTGGTGGGGCTTGAGACCGAGAACTACGGCGGCTCGGGAGGAGGAGCGGGCAGGTTCGGGCATCCTTCTTAGCTCGTGAGGGATGTTTGCCGTTAGAAGGTAGTTGTGGACGTCAACGCTCCCTAGCAAACGTCCCTCCTTTCCGCCAAGGGCTTAGAAGCGGGCGGGAATGCCCGGCCATCTGCGGCTTGATTATAGCACAGGGATGCAACCTGCCTTCCCCGGGAACGGCACTGGATCAACCCCCCTCGCTGGTTCGGAGCCGCAGCGCCTATGGCAGGCGGAGCCAGGCTGGCCTGACCTTCACGCGATAAGGCACGTGTAAAAAACCAATATCACCTCTCTCCTCCCCGCCCGCCGGATTGATACCCTCTGCTTCGACCGTGGAATGGGAGGAAGGTTACGGGTTTCCGGTCAAACTGGTCTCCAGCTGGAGGCCCCGCTGACCCCGTGGCGTGAAGGTAGGATAAACTTTAATGGACTGAAAAACCGCTTAAAGGATGTTTCAAGAGGATCGATGCTTCCTGCAGGGCTCCAATCCCATCAACTTTTTACTCTTCAAACCTGAAACGTGCGTTTTCGGGCTATTGCTTCGTTCAACTCCTTCATTCGATCCCGGGTGAGGCTCCAACCTTTGGGCTATATGCCGGTATATTCACCCGGGCCGCGACCCGTTCCCGTTATTTCTTGCCTCCCTTGCGGCCTATTTCCTGGTAGAACTTGGTACCATACCTTTCCTTGGTGGTTTTTCCTCCCTTCTTCCCGCCGATCTGACCGATTCTCTGGTAGAACTCCGTCCCGTATCGTTGCAACGTGGTCTGGCCCCCTTTCCTGCCGGCCTCGCTCCTGGTAAGCTTGCGCCCGGCCATGTTACCGCCTCCCTTCTTGGAAAAACATCATCTTTTAGTCCCTCGCTTTCCGGGGCAACGCGCATTTAGGCCTGGCCTTGAAGGATTACCCCCGGTGCACTAACCGGCAAGTTTTACTCCGAAGAAAGGTTATGTATCTGCCGGCTTCCTCGTTCTCATTTTTATTTTACCCTCGCATAGCAAGCTTGTAACATCCCGGTCTCTATCGCCGCTCTTCTTCCTTCCCGTTGAGGCGATGCCCGTTATTACCAGGGATTGGGCTTGGGGTAGGTATATCTCGGTTATCACCTCTGTTATCGGGGTTTACTATGATAAGAGGTGCGGTGCATCACGCGTGGGGTTGACCTCCGTTGGTTCCCGGTCCACTGACTCCAAGTGTTCCGTTACCCTGCTCGGGTTCGTTCCTTCCTCTCCACCATGCCGCAAGTAGCACGAGGACGAGGATGGCCACCGAAAGGGCGGTTAGCCAGCCGGGAAGATGCTGGAAGAAGTAGGTCACTGAGGTGACAACGGCCCCGGCCAAGATCACGCCAGTGAAGATGGAGAGCATTGCCCTGGGAAAGGGTACCCCGAAAAGGAAGGCGGCCAGCGCTCCCGTCCAGGCCCCGGTCCCGGGAAGCGGGACCGCCACGAAGAGGCAGAGAGCCACGTCCCTCCACCGCTCGAAGGTGTGGGAATGCTTCCTCCGGGTACGCCGGAAGAGCCAGGTGAAGAACCTGTCCATAAGGCGGGACCGCTCCATCAACCAGGCGGAGACGGGTTCCAGGAAAATGAGGATGAAGGGGATAGGCACCATATTTCCCAGCACCGACCAGAGAAAGGCGCGGTTCCAGGGCATGTCCCAGGTGACCATGGCCACGGGGATGGCCCCCCGAAGTTCTACTACAGGTACCATCGATATCAGGACCACCCTGAGGGCAATGGGGATACCCTCCAGCCACCGGGACACGTCAAGGAGGGCGAAGAGGAGGTTGCATCGCGGAAAGAAGCGGGCAAAGACCCCCGTGACTAACATGTCAAGTGGGAGGAGGTTCTTTTTCACCATTGGCCTCCCGGTTTCCAGGTCCACCGAGCTTGGGATCTCCGTAGTCCGGCTTCCTTTCCCGACGGTTCTGTGGGCGAGTCCGACATTTCGCTAGCTCTACCGGTGTGATCTCCGTACTCCACCTTTCCTTCGCGTTGGCTGGACCGTTCCTCTCACCGTGACCGTCACGTGATCTCCCTTTACCCCAGGCACGATCCCCGGCCTCCCGTGGATGGCAATCCGTGCCCGGTTCCCCAGGGCTCTGCTCCGCGGGGGTCGAGAGGGATCGGTGGCCTGGTGCTACCATCCCCCGCTTGCCGCGTGGGCCCTGGTGAAAAATTCCCGACAATACTAACACGGTGCGGTGGAGGTTAAAAGCCTTGCAGAAGTAACTCAGAGGAGGGAGGAAGGGTCCACGTCCACCGCGAGTTGAAGATCCTCCTGGGGGATGCCCGTTTTCCTGGCCAAGCGGGATAGCTCCAGATTCATCCGGGCCAGATTGTTCCTCAGGACATCGAGGGTATCCTGGAGGCGAACTGTCTTGACCAGGAGGTGGTGACGGTAACGTCCCTTCAGGCGGGAGAGGGGGGCGGGGGCTGGACCGAGAACCTCTTCCGCCGGGCCCTTCAGGGAATGGATGGCCTCGGCCAGGACGCAGGAGGCTTCCCTGGCGGTCTCCTCCCGGCTGGAGCTCACGACGAAGTTCACCAGGCGGCAGAAGGGAGGATAGTGGGCATCCCTCCGGAATTCCGTTTCCTTGTGCAGGAAATCCTCCATGCGACCTGCCGCCGCCAAGCTGATGGCGTAATGCTCGGGATTATAACTTTGCAGAATCACCCTCCCTGGCCTTTCGCCCCTGCCAGCACGGCCGCTTACCTGGGTGATCAGCTGGAATGTCCTCTCCGAGGCCCTGAAATCTGGGAGCGTCAGACTTGTGTCTGCGTCGATGATTCCCACCAGGGTTACCGAGGGAAGGTCCAGGCCTTTGGCGATCATCTGCGTGCCCACGAGTATCCTGGCCTTGCCCTCCTGGAATTCCCGGAAGATCCTGAAATGGGATCCTTTCCGGCGGGTGGTGTCGGCGTCCATGCGCAAAAGGGGAACGTGGGGGAAGATGCTCCTTATCTCCTCTTCAACCCTTTCCGTACCCGCACCCGCGTATTTCCAGGCCACTTCCCCGCAGCGGGGACAGGCCTTTGGATGAGGCAGGGAAAGTCCGCAGTGATGGCAGAGCAAATGCCCCTCCCCCGCGTGCCAGCACAGGCTCACGGAGCAATGAGAACACTTCCAGGTAAAGCCGCAGCGGCGGCAGAGCAGGCTGGGTGCGAACCCCCTCCGGTTGAGGAACAGGATGGCCTGCTCGTTTCGCCTGATCGTCTCAGCCAGGGCTAAGACCAGCCTGGGCGATAGGAGCCGTTTTCCACTGGCTTCCCGGACCTCCCTCATGTCAACGATTTCCACCTGGGGCATCCTCCTACCATCCACCCTTTGGGGAAGGGAGGCCAGGATGTATTCCCCCGAACGAGTGGCATGAAGGGTTTCCAATCGTGGGGTGGCCGAGCCCAGCACCAGCACCGCCCCGTAGATCTCCGCCCTTTTTGCCGCCACCTCCACCGCGTGATATCGGGGAGATGTCTCCTGCTTATAGCTGGTTTCGTGCTCCTCGTCCACGACGATGATCCCCAGCCGGGCCAAGGGCGCGAACAGTGCTGAACGGGCACCTATCACCACCCGGTATTTTCCCTCCCTGATCCCCCTCCACTGGTCGTAGCGTTCACCCAACCCTAACCGGGAATGTAGGACGGCTACCCTTTCCCTGAACCTTCCCACGAAGCGCTGTACCATCTGGGGCGTCAAGGCTATCTCGGGGACCAACACCAGGCAATCGAGCCCCCTTCCCAGGGCTTCCTCGATAGCCCTCAGGTAGACCTCGGTCTTTCCGCTTCCCGTGACCCCGTGGAGCAGGACGGTCCCGCCACCGGCGTTCATGGCCTCGAGAATGGTCCGGAGGGCATTTTCCTGGTCACGGGTCATGGGGGGTGGTTCGCTTCCGGGAAAGGTGAAGTCCCTGAGAGGATCCCTGAGGACCTCTTCCTCCCGGATCTCCAGGAGCCCCAAGGATTCCATGTCCTTGAGCAGCGAAGGTGAACACCTTGCCCTTTGGCAAAGCTCGGAACTGGGCATGGAACCGCCCCTCTCCATGAGTAAGGACAGGGCACGACGCCTGGCCGGGTACCTGGCCGAGGTTTCCCTGCCCAACCACTCCCTGCCCAGGGGGGTTATCTCCGTGAACCTCAATGTGGCCTTGTTCACGCGGGGTGGGGGGAGGTGGTAGCTCCTTTCCAACAAGCCCTTTCGTTCCAGCTGCCGGAGGACTTCGGTGGGAAAGCCCTTGCCCATCGACTCCCGGAGACGGGCCAGGGAAGCGGAACCGCCCAGGCTTGCCAGGGATTCCACCAACTCCCTCTGGCGAGGGGCTCGGGACGGGATCCTCGCCAGGGCTTCTGGCGGATCGAGGAGGAGCCTCACCCTCTCCAGTGGCTTTCTTGCCCTTCCTGG
>JAPWVA010000044.1 GCA_028275245.1 Actinomycetota bacterium | reverse complement strand
GATAGCCCCAGTAGGCAAAGACGGGCTTCAGGAACTCTATGACCCTTTCCAGGAAGGAACCGGCCAAGCCCTCCCTCTCCGCTCCAACCCGCCGCCCCCGGGCTCACGAACGGGTAGCGCGCCCCCCCTTCCCGGCGCCCCGCCACGATCTTCCGCTACCCTTCCTCTATGAGGTCCTTGATGATCTGCCCAGAGGGGTCCTTCTTGAAGGATTTCACGAAGACCACGAACTTGGGAGTCTTGTAATACGGAAGCCTCTCCTCGCAGTACTCCAGCACCTGCTCCTCGGTGAGCTTGGAGCCCGGCTTCAGTTTTACGTAGGCCTTGACCTCCTCCCCCAGGTACTTGTTGGGTATCCCCACCACCGCGGCCTCCGAGATGAGGGGATGGGAGGTTAGGACCTCCTCGATCTCACGAGGGTATATGTTGAAGCCACCCCGGATTATGAGGTCCTTCTTCCGCCCTACGATGAAGAGGTAGCCGTCCTCGTCGATGTAGACCATGTCCCCGGTGTATAACCAGCCGCCCCGCAACACCTTCTCCGTCTCCTCGGGCTTGTTATAATAGCCCTTCATCACGTTGGGGCCGCGCACGATGAGCTCGCCCACCTCGCCCGGTTCCAGCTCCCTCCCCTCGTCATCCACCACTTTGACCTCTATGCCCTCCCCGGGAATACCGATGGACCCCAGCTTGTAAGTACCGTCCAGGGGCTGCATGGAAACCACCGGGGAGGCCTCGGTAAGGCCATAGCCTTCGTATATGGGCGAGCCGATCTCATTGTTCCACCGCTCCAACGTCTCTCGGGAGATAGGCGCGCCCCCGCATACCCATAGCCGCACCGAGCTTAGGTCGTACTGGTAGATGAGAGGGTGGTTGAGTATGTACACGTACATGGTGGGCACCCCGAAGAAGACGGTCACCTTGTCGTGCTGCAGGGACTTGAGCACTTCGCCGGGGATGAAGGACTCGTGCAGCACCATGCAGGCCCCCGCCTTTATGGAGGCGTTCATGACGCATGTCTGGCCATAAGCAGCGAAGAAGGGTAGCACGCCCATGACCACGTCTTCCTGAGTCAGCCTGCACTGCTTTATGACCAGTGCGGCATTGGAATCCAGGTTACCGTGGGTGAGCATGCAACCCCGGACCACCCTGGCCGAGGTGGGCGCGTAAAGGAGTACCGCCAAGTCATCCTCGGACAGGTCCTCTGCCTCCAGCTGGGAAGGCTTTCCCTCCATAAGTTTTTCCATGGAGAGGACCCCCTCCTGGTCTGAGAGACCGCTCACTATGACGTGGCGAAGCCTGTCGCCCAGCTTCTGGCGCAGCGCGCGTAAAAGGTCGTCGAACTCGAAATTGGTGACCAGGGTGTCCGCCGCAGAGTCCAGGGCGATCTTCTCCACCTCCTCGGCTAGGCACATGTAGCAGAGGGGAACCACCGTGGCTCCCAGGGCCAGGGCGGCGTAGTAGGAGACGATGAACTCCGGGATGTTGCGCATGAGCAGGGCTACCTTGGAATCCCGGCCGATCCCCAGCTCACGCAGGGCGTTGGCGAAGCGGTGGGTTCTGGCCAGAAGGTCCCCGTAGGATATGGTCTCGTGGCCGAACAGGATCGCCGTGGCATCGGGATTTTTCTGGGCTGTCCTGACCAGGTTCTGATACAAATTCATCGAACACCTCTCCCGTCTCCACTGGTACGACCAGTTCCCGGAATCCCTCTCCCCAGGCGAGAAACCCCAATCCCCGCCCTGACCGGTATTATTCTACCATCCAATCACCGCCCGGTCAGCAAAAGGTCGCTTTTCTTAAGCCTTTCTCGACCTGCCTAGCCGGTGGACGAAAGGCTCACCACATCCACGCCCTCTGCCTCCTTCCCCACGAGCACCCGGACCGCCGCCACTTTGTACTCGGGTATCTTGGCCACTGGATCAAGGGCGGGATTGGTGAGGGCGTTGGCCGGGGACTCCCCGAAATGGAAGGGGATGAAGAGGACCTTCTGGGGCATGTCTTCCGTCAACTTGGCCCGGATACGTATGGCTCCCCTACGGGACTGCACCACCACGTGCTCCCCTTCCTCCACACCCAGCTCCCTGGCATCCTCGGGATTCATCCAGACCTCGTTGGTGGAGGCCAAGGCCTCGATCCCAGCCGACCTGCGGGTCATGGTTCCCGTGTGATAATGGAAAAGGATACGGCCGGTGGTGAGGTAGAAAGGATACTCCTCGTCGGGCAGTTCCGCCGGGGGCTTGAACTCCACGGCGCTGAAAAGACCCTTCCCTCGCGTGAACTTCTCCACGTGCAGTATGGGGGTGCCGGGATGGTCCGGCGTGGGACAAGGCCAATGTAGATAGCCCAGCTCTTCCAGACGTTGGTAACTGATCCCGCCGTACTGGGGGGTGAGGGAAGCGATCTCCTCCATGACCGCGGAGGCGGACACGTCCCCCATGTCGTAACCCAGCCGCCGCGAGACCTCCGCCACTATCCAGGAATCCTCTCGGGCATCCCCCGGCGGCTCCACAGCCTTGCGTACCCGCTGGACCCGGCGGTCGGTGTTGGTAAAGGTACCCTCTTTCTCGGCAAAGGATGCAGCGGGGAGCACCACATGGGCGCGGCGGGCAGTCTCGGTGAGGAAGATGTCCTGCACCACCAGGAGCTCCACTTTGTCCAGGGCTTCCTGAAGGTGCCTTATGTCGGGATCGGACACCATCGGGTTCTCGCCCATGATGTATAGGGCCTTCACCTTACCCTGGGCGGCAGCTTCCATCATCTCCATCACGGTCAGGCCAGGCTTTTCCGGGAGGTTCTCCACGCCCCAGACCCGGGCGAACTTCTCCCTTGCTCGCGGGTCCTGGACGCTCTGATAACCGGGGAGGACATTGGGAAGTCCACCCATGTCGCAGGCTCCCTGCACGTTGTTCTGTCCCCGCAGGGGGTTGAGGCCCGCCCCCTCTTTTCCGATGTTGCCGGTGAGCATGGCCAGGTTGGCCAGGGAGAGTACGTTGTCCACGCCAGTGGTGTGCTGCGTTATGCCCATGCAGTACACTATGGCGGCCCTTTCGGCGGAGGCGAAGATATGGGCTGCCTCCCGGATTTGGTCGGCCGGGACACCGCATATCTCCGCCGCCCTCTCGGGAGTGTACCGCTCCACCACCTTCTTGAACTCCTCGAACCCCTCGGTCCTCTCGCGGATGAACTCCTCGTCCGCCAGTCCTTCCTCGAGGATGACGTTCATCATCCCGTTGAGCAAAGCCACGTCGGTGCCGGGCAGCTGCTTGAGCCAGAGATGGGCGTAATCACAGAGCCGGATGCGCCGGGGCTCCGCCACTATGAGCTTACAGTCGTTCTTCATCACCGCTCTCTTGATCCGCAACCCCACGATGGGATGGGCCTCGGTGGTATTGGAGCCGGTGACCAGAATACAGTCGGCCTTCTCCAGGTCATCGATGCTATTGGTCATGGCCCCGCTGCCAAAAGCCGTCGCCAGACCGGCGACCGTGGAGCTGTGTCATAAACGGGCGCAGTGGTCGACGTTGTTGGTGCCGACCACCGCGCGGGCAAGCTTTTGCAACAGGTAGTTCTCCTCGTTGGTGCAGCGGGCGGAGCAGAGGAAGGCCACGCTGTCGGGGCCGTTCTCCTCCATTATCTCCTTGAGGCGGCCCGCCACCTCGTCCAGGGCTTCGTCCCAGGAGACCTCCACCAGCTCCCCGCCCTTCCTCACCATGGGTCTGGTGAGGCGGTCGGGGTGGTGGATGAACTCGTAACCGTACCTTCCCTTCACGCAGAGGTTGCCCTGCCCCGGTCCCACCATCACCGGGGAGGACGCCCCCACCACCTTGCCATCCCGGACGTGCAGGTCCACCTGGCAGCCGCAGCCACAGTAAGGGCAGGTGGTACGTACTTTAGTCACCTGCCAGGCCCTACCCTTGCCCTTGTAGGGGATGGACACCAAGGCTCCGGTGGGACAGGTGGAAACGCACTGCCCACAAAACTCGCAGGGAGTCTCGGGAAGGGACCTGCCGTAAGGCGTCCCGGGAATGGCGTCGAAGCCACGGTTGATGAAGTCGTAAACCCCCACCCCCTGGACCTCGCGGCATATGCGGACGCAGCGCCCGCATACGATGCACTTGTTGTAATCCCTCTCGATCAAGGGATTGTCATCGAGGACCTCGTAAGTGTGGCGCTCGCCCTGGAAGCGCGGCTCCCGTACTCCGTACTCGTAGGCCAGGTCCTGCAACTCGCAACTTCCCGACCTCTCGCAGACCATGCAGTCGTTAGGGTGATCCGAGAGGAGGAGCTCTATCACCGTCCTCCTCGCCCTCCTCACCTCTTCCAAGTCCGTCCATATCCTCATGCCCTCCGAAACGGGGGTGGCGCAGGCCGGAAGGAGAGCCCTGGCCCCCTCAACCTTGACCACGCACACCCGGCAAGCCCCGAAAGGCTCCAGGCGCTCGTCATGGCAGAGCGTGGGGATGCTAATCCCCGCCTCCCTGGCAGCCTGGAGGATGGTGTAATCCGCCGGGACCTCGACCGCTTTCCCGTCTATGGTGATGGACACTGACTTCATGGTCGTCTCCTCCTATTCCGCATAAATGGCCTCCTGGCGACAGCGGTCCATGCAGACCTTGCAACGGATGCACAACTCGGGATCCACCACGTGGGGCTGCTTCTTCTCGCCCGAGATGGCATTGACCGGGCAGACCTTGGCGCAGGCACCGCACCCGTTGCACTTCTCCGGGTCGATCTTTATGGTGATGAGGGCGGGGCAAACCCCCGCCGGGCACTTCTTGTTATATATGTGCTCCTCATATTCGTGGCGGAAGTACCGGAGGGTGGTGAGTACCGGGTTGGGGGCGGTACCGCCCAGGGCGCAGAGGCTCGCCGCCTTGATGTCCGCCGCCAGCACCTCGAGAGCTTCCAGGTCCTCTGGCGTACCCTCTCCGTCGCATATCTTCGTTAGGATCTCCAGCATCCGTTTGGTGCCTACGCGACAGGGCACGCACTTCCCGCACGATTCCTCACACAGGAATTTCATGAAGTACTTGGCTATATCCACCATGCAGGTGTTTTCGTCCATGACGATCATGCCACCGGAGCCCATCATGGAACCGATGCCCTGCAGGCTCTCGAAGTCCACCTGGATGTCCAGGTGCTCCGCGGGAATGCACCCACCGGACGGACCTCCAGTCTGCACCGCCTTGAAGGCCTTGTTGCCCGGGATGCCCCCGCCTATGTCGTAGATGATCTCCCGCAGGGTGATACCCATGGGCACCTCCACCAGCCCGGTGTTGTTGATCTTTCCCACCAGGGAAAAGATCTTGGTGCCCTTGCTGTTTTCGGTGCCGATCTCGGCGAACTTCTCGGGGCCCATGCGGATGATCAGGGGCACGTTCTCCCAAGTCTCCACGTTGTTTATGTTGGTAGGTCTTCCCCAAAGCCCCTTCACCGCCGGATAGGGGGGCCTTGGCCTGGGCATCCCCCTCTTTCCCTCGATGCTGGCGATGAGGGCCGTTTCCTCGCCGCAGACGAAGGCCCCTCCACCCACAGCCACCTTGATGTCGAAATCGAAGCCGGATCCCATGATGTCCTTCCCCAGGAGGTTCATCTCCCGGGCCTGGTCCAGGGCCACCAGCAGGTTGCGCAGGGCTAGGGGATACTCGTGGCGCACATACACGTAGCCTTCGCAGGCCCCGATGGCATAGGCCCCTATGGCCATCCCCTCGATCACCGCATGAGGATTACCTTCCAGGAGGCTTCGGTCCATGTAGGCCCCGGGGTCCCCCTCGTCAGCATTGCAAATTATGTACTTGATGCCATCGGGACTGGGGGCTTCCCGGCATATCCTCCACTTCCTGGCCGTGGGGAAACCCGCACCACCCCTTCCCCGGAGGCCAGCCCTCTCCACCGCCTCGATGACCTCCTCCGGGGTCATCTCGAAGAGGACCTTGGCCAGGGCCTTGTACCCATCCAGCGCCAGGTAGTCGTCGATCACCTGGGGCCTGATGAGGTGATTGATGCCGAGGAGGAGGCGTACCTGCTTCTTGTAGAAGGGGATTTCCTCCCGGTGATGAATCTTCTCGCCGCTCACCGGGTCACGGTAGAGATATTTCTCCACCTCGCCCTCTTGGAGGATAGTGGCCACTACGATGTCGTTCACGTCCTTAGGGTCCACCTTGGCGTAGAAAGTCCCCATGGGCTGGAAGTACATGAGCGGTCCCATCTCGCAGAAACCGTGGCACCCGGTGAGTTTGAGCTCCACCTCTTCCTCGAGGTCGTTTTCCTTGATTGACTCCACCAGGGCCTCGTAAACCTCCAAACAGTTAAAGGCCTGGCAGCCCGTGCCCCCGCAAACCGAGACCCGGTACGGGTATTTGGCTTTTTTCTCCTTGACCTCCTCGCAGTATCTCTCCAGGGCCGCCGGTGAATCAATCCTCATCTTCCCCGGTACCTCCCTTCTCCGTGTACTGCTTCAGAAGCTTCTGCATCTTGCTGGGGGTCATACGGCCGTGGTACTTACCGTCCACCACCACCACGGGAGCCAGGGCACACGTACCCACGCAGTTCACCGTCTCCAGCGTGAACTTTCTGTCCGGGGATGTCTGTCCCGGCCTTATGCCCAGCGTCCTCTCGGCCTCGTCGATCAGGCCCTGGGCGTTGCGCACGTGGCAGGCGGTGCCATGGCATATCTTGATGATATGCTCCCCCACGGGCTCCAAGCGGAATTGGGTGTAGAAAGTGGCCAGGCCGTAGAGCTGGCTCAACTGGTATCCAGCCCTCCTGGCCAGCTCTTCCATGATCTTTTCGTCCAGGTACCCATAGGTTTCGTGCAACTCGTGGAAGATGGATATGACGGCGCTCTTGTCTCCCCTGTACTTATTCACTATCTCCTCCAGGGGACGCAAATCGTCCACTGGCACGAAACGCTGCATGCAATGGCAGTTCTCGGCCTCCAATCCCGCAACCTCCTGATACTAGTCGCTGGCACTTCCTTCACTCAGCTGGTACCGCAACTCAAAGCTCAAGGTAGGAATGGCAGTAAAGAGTCTCTTCGGTGAGGACTTTGTAGGTCTTCAGGTACTTGATCACCTTGGGATCGCTCTCGTCCACCTGCTCACCGTTCACGATCTTCTCGATGATCTGGTAATCCTCGTTACGGCGCATCACCCCCATGAGCTCCTCATCGTTGGGGTCCACGATAGCCGCCGTTAGTCCCTTGGCCATGAGCACGCCCAGCAGGGTGCGGTTGATGAGGCGAGCCAAGCTCTCGTCAGGGATGCTGTTGGAAACGTTGGAAAGGCCTACCACCGTTCCGGGCTTGGGGTCGAACTCGGCGAAAACCCCTTGGAGCATGTCCATGGATTGGATGAGGGCGTGCACCTGGTCCTGGGACACGCTGACGGGCAATACTATGGGGTCGATGAGAAGCTTGTCCAAGGGTATGCCATATTCCTGGGCAGCCATGATGATATTGTAGGCCACTTCCACCCTCTCATTCGCGTCCCGCGGCACGTTCCCCTTCTCGTTGAGGCACAGGCCCACCACCCACGCGTTGTGCTCCACGGCCATGGGCATGAGCTTCTCGATCCTCTCGGGCTGGGAGGAGATGGAGTTGATCATCACCTCGCGGTCCTTCACCGTCTCCAGGCCGGCCTTCATGGCCTCGATGTTCATGGTGTCCAGGGCCAGGGGCACATCGGTGACCTCCATAACGGCCTCCACCACAAAGCGCATGCGCTCCGGTCCCTCCTTGGTGGCAGGGCCCAGATTGATGTCCAACCAGTTGGCACCCCCCTCCACCTGGAGAAGGGCCATCTCCTGGATGGGCTTCTTGTCTC
>JAPWVA010000043.1 GCA_028275245.1 Actinomycetota bacterium | reverse complement strand
GACCTGCCCCTCCGGCATCCCCATCGGTACCATACGGGAGATCAGCGAAAGGAGGCCCGACCTCTCGGTGGGCATCGTCCTGGATCCCAGGGCCGCCTTCAGCCGGCTGGAGAGGGTGATGGTGGTTCTCTCCCCCCTGCCCGCCGAGATGCCAGAGAAACGGGAAGGGTGAGGTCTTGGGCAGGCAGCGCCTGGTCTTCGTGCTAACTCTCTTGGCCACTGTCATCCTGGAAATCTCGGTGGCCCCGGAGATAGCTGTGGGCTCGGTCAAGCCCGGTATACTCCTCACGGTGCTGGTGTGCTGGGCCATCTTGGAAGGGCCCAGGTCAGGGGCGGTGTTCGGCTTCTGGGGAGGTCTCCTGGAGGGGATATTCACTACCACCGCCCTGGGGGTGACGGCGTTGGTGAAGACGGTGGCGGGTTACCTGGTGGGTGAGATCAGGCGAAGGGTGGTCTCGCGCACCGTCATCTGGCCCATGGCGGTGGTGTTCTTGACCTCCGTGCTCCACGAGCTGTCCAAGTTCGCCTTGTGGGCAATGCTGGGTATCGAGGGAAAGCCGGCCTTGCGCCTGGGGGTTTTGTTTGGCTTCGCCCTTTACAATTCCCTCCTCACCCTGCCGGTTTACCCGGTGGTGCTCCGCCTGGCCCGGCGGGAGGAGGAGACCCTGATGTTCTGAGGGAGGGAAGGAAAGTGCCGGTGAACCACCAGCGGAAGGGAGCCCTGGTGCACAGGTTCACCCTGTACACCGCTTTCCTCGTCTTGCTTTGCCTGGTGCTGGTGGTCCGGCTCTGGTTTCTCCAGGTGGTGCAGGGCGAGAAGTACCGGGTCATGGCAGAGGGCAACCGGATCCGTGAGGTGGCTCTGGAGGCCCAGCGCGGCGACATCCTGGACCGCAACGGTGGGCAGATGGTGCTCAACCGGAACGCCCTTTGCATCTTCGTGTTGCCCACCGAGTATGAGAAGCTTGAGGACAAGGACGCCGAGGTGGAGAGGCTGGCGAACATCCTGGGTATGGACCCGGGGGACATAAGGAAAAAGCTGGAAGGGGAGAGAGTGCAACCCCACCGGCCGGTCTTGATCAAGAAGGACGTGGAGCCGGGGGTGTGGTTCTTCGTTAACGAAAGACAGAGGGAATTCCCTTGGGTGTTGGCGGAGACCATGCCGGTGCGGGAGTATCCACCGGGCGAGGAGACCCGGGCGGCCCACGTCCTTGGCTACCTGGGGGAGATAACCGAGAGGCAGTTGCAGGAGCTTTCCGACAAGGGTTACAAGGCAGGGGACATAGTGGGCATCTCCGGGGTCGAGGCCTACTACGAGGACCAGCTTCGGGGAGAGGATGGGAAGAGGGTTTACGAAGTCAATGCCCGAGGTGTGCCCCTGAGGGTATTGGGGGAGACCGACCCCACCCCTGGGAACACGCTGGTCCTCTCCCTAGACCGGGAGCTGCAGAAGGCAGTAGAGGAAAGCCTCCGCTGGGGGATGGAAAGGGCCCGCGGTCTTTACGACCGGGAGAGGGGCAAGTATTACAAGGCGCCCGGCGGTGCGGCGGTGGTCTTGGACCCCAGGACGGGCGAGATCCTGGCCATGGCCAGCGAACCCACCTTCAGCTTGAAGGAGTTCGTGGGAGGGATAGACGAGGAGGAATGGAACCGGCTGAACGACCCCGCCAACAATTACCCCCTCAACAACCGGGCCCTGGTGGGGCTTTACCCTCCCGGCTCCACCTTCAAGGTGGTGACGGCCCTGGCGGCCCTCATGGACCTGGGGGTGACGGCCTACACACCCTTCTTTTGCCAGCACGTCTTCACTGAGGGGGAGTTCGAGGACTACCCCAAGACCTGCTGGGGAACCCATGGCGCTATCAACTTCACAGAAGCACTCATCGAGTCCTGTGATATCGTCTTCTATCACCTGGGTTACCAGTTCTACAGGATGAGGAACAACGAGGGATGGAGCACCCGCTTGCAGGACTACGCCCGCCTTCTCGGGCTAGGGAGGGAAACGGGCGTGGACCTCCCCAACGAGTTCGCCGGGAGGGTACCCACTCCACAGTGGAAGTGGGAATTCAACCAGGGCAAGCCAGAGTACCAGAGATGGTACCCGGGGGATACGGTGAACATGGCGGTGGGCCAGGGCGACATACTCGTCACCCCCCTGCAGCTGGCTGTGGTCTATGCCGCCATCGCCAACGGGGGTGCCCTGTACCGTCCCCACGTGGGAAAGGAGATAAGGACCTGGCAGGGAGATCTGGTCAGGGTGGTGGAACCGGAGAAGGTGGGCGACATCACGGACCCCCAGAACCCCGTGGGGGTGTGGGTTAGCCGCTCCGCTCTGGAGACGGTGAGAACGGCGCTCAAGGGAGTCACCCAGGGGAAGGGCACCGCAGCAGGGGCCTTTTCCGGCTTTCCCCTGCGGGAGATACCAGTGGCGGGAAAGACGGGCACGGCCGAGGTATTCGGCAAGCAACCCTGTGCCTGGTTCGCCTGTTACGCTCCCGCCGACGATCCCCGTTACGTGATCGTGGTGATGATCGAGGAAGGAGGACACGGTGGCACCTCCGCAGCCCCCGTGGCCCGGCGTATCCTGGAGCACATCTTCGGGCTACCCCAAGGGCAGTTCGTGACCGGGGAGACGGATTAAGGAGGTACGAATGCCCAAGCGGCTGGCCAGGATCATGAGCCCCAAGGTGAGCGAGAGAAGCCAGGCGGATGAGGTAGCCCGCCGATTGGGGGCGCTACCCCTTCGCCACCTGGACTGGACCTTGCTGAGCCTCACTTTCTTTCTGGTGGCCTTCGGGATGCTCGTGCAGTACAGCGCCACCCGCAGCGACATCCCAGGAAACCCCGCCTATTACGTGATACGCCAAGGCCTGGCCTGCTTTCTAGGCGTCGTGCTACTGATCCTCTTCATAGCCCTGGATTATCGCCGGCTGAAGGTGGCCACCTCATTCATCTACGGTTTCTTCCTCCTATTCCTTCTCCTGGTTTTCTTCGCCGAGGCCACCATGGGTTCCCAGAGGTGGATACAGCTGGGGCCCTTCAACTTCCAGCCCTCGGAGTTCTGCAAGCTGGTGCTGGTGCTGGTGCTGGCCAATTACCTGTCCGAGTCCAGGGCGGATCCTCATACCTTGCGCTGGTTCATCGTCCCGGTGCTCTGGTCCCTCCCTTATATGCTTCTCGTGTTCCTCCAGCCGGACCTGGGGACCACCCTGGTGATGGCGGCCGTCCTATTGGGCATGCTCTTTCTGGCGGGCTGCCGGATGAGGCACTGGCTGGGCTTCCTGGGAGCGGGGACATTGGCCTTCGTACTGGGCTTCGTGTTCAAGCTGTTCAAGCCGTACCAGATAGAGCGCTTTACCGCCTTCCTGCGCCAGGACGTAGGGGTGCAGGAGGCGGGTTACCAGCTCATGCAGTCCAAGATAGCCATAGGGTCCGGCCAGCTGGTGGGCAAGGGTCTCTTCCACGGGACCCAGACCCATCTCAAGTTCATCCCGGCCCACCATACCGACTTCGTGTTCGCGGTCGTCGGGGAGGAGTTGGGCCTGGTAGGAGCGCTACTTCTCATAGGGGCCTTCGCCCTCCTGGTGTGGAGGTTCCTGCGGATAGCCAACAACGCCCGTGATCTCTATGGAGCCCTGATAGTGCTGGGCGTGACCACCATGTTCGCCTTCCAGGTGGCCGTCAACATCGGGATGACCATCGGGATCATGCCCATCACAGGCATACCCCTCCCCTTTATCAGTTACGGGGGCTCCAGCCTCATGGTCAACCTGGCGGCGGTGGGGCTGGCACAGGGCATACATATGCGTAGATTCTCCCAAGTATAGGAGGCTTGGCTTGAGCGGGAAGGATGGCCTGAGCGAGGAGGAGCGGGAGCTCTTGGACCTGGCCAGGAAGGCCGCCGCATCGGCCCATGCACCGTATTCCGGCATCCGGGTGGGAGCCGCCCTGCAGACAGAGGACGGAAGGGTGTTCACCGGCTGTAACGTGGAGAACGCCTCCTACGGCCTGACCGTTTGCGCCGAACGGGTGGCGGTTTTCGCCGCGGTGGCGGGGGGCGCGAGGGGGTTCCACAGGATGGCGGTGTATTCCTCCACCCAGAGGGCCCTTTCCCCCTGCGGTGCCTGCCTCCAGGTGGTTTCCGAGTTCTGTCGGGACCTGGACTTCATCCTCGCCGGTGAAGGGGAAGGCCCCCTGCGCCGGAGGCTTTCTTCCCTGCTCCCCCACCCCACCCGCCTGGAGAGGGGAAGCGCGGGTGTGGGTGATACCATACGGTAAAGGATTGCAGGGGATGGAGGAATGCAGAGGAAAGGAGAGTTATATGGAGGGAGAAGAGGGATTCAAATCCGGGTTCGCGGGGATAGTGGGTCGCCCCAACGTGGGCAAGTCCACCCTCATCAACAACCTGGTACACAGGAAGCTGGCCATCACCTCCGACAAGCCCCAGACCACCAGGAACAAGATCCGCTGCATCCTCACCCGGGAGGACGCCCAGATAATCTTCGTGGACACCCCAGGTTTCCATAAGCCCCGGGATGCCCTGGGGGAAAGGTTGAACAAGGCGGTGAGGGAGACCCTGAAAGAGGTGGACGTGGTGGTCTTTATGCTGGACGGCACTCAGACCATCGGCAAGGGAGATCTCTTCATCGCCGGAGAGCTGTCCCAGCTCAAGACCCCGGTGATCGCCGTGATCAATAAGATAGACCGCATGGAACCGGACCGCCTGGAGGCCCAGGTGGAGGTGGTACGCAACATGGGCAACTACGCGGACATCATCCCCCTCTCGGCCAAGACCGGCGAGAACGTTCACGCCCTTATCGAGAAGATCGTGGAGATCCTCCCCCGGGGTCCCAAGTATTATCCCGACGACATGGTGACCGACCAACCCCTACCCTTCGTGGTGGCGGAGCTCATCCGGGAGAAAGTCCTCCTGCTGACCCGGGAGGAGGTTCCCCACAGCGTAGCGGTGGTCGTGGAGGAGATGGAGAAAAGGGAGGACAGGGACCTGGTGGACATAGAGGCCACCATCTACGTCGAGAGGGATTCCCAGAAGGGCATCATCATCGGCAAGGGAGGGCGCATGCTCAAGGAGATAGGCTCCCTGGCGCGCCAGGAGATCGAGGCGCTGCTGGGGGAGCAGGTCTTCCTCCACCTGATGGTGAAGATGGAAAAGGACTGGTCCAAGTACCCCCACCTAGTCAAGAGGATGGGATACTGAATCTCCTTCCCGCTGACGGACCCCTGGGGTTAGGTGTGAGAAGGCCTCGAGAGGGGGAAAAGAGGCCGGCGCCCCACGGCGGGGATACCCGTTGAGGTGAGAGATGGAGGAGAGGACGAAGATCCTGGCGGCTAGCCTCAGGTCGCTCCTGGGCGAGGGGAAGTTGGGGCCCGCCTTGGCCCTGCTGGACGGCCTCCATCCCTCCGATGCGGCCGATGTCCTTGAGGCGCTGAGCCCGGAGGAGAGACTGCGGATTTTCGGTATGTGGGACGCCGAGGAGTCCTCCGAGGCCTTACAGGAGATGGGGGACGAGGAGCAGATGGAGGTGGTCCAGGGTCTGGCCAGGAGCGTGGCGGCGCGCATAGTGGAGAGCATGAGGCCTGACGACGCCGCCGACCTGCTGGGTCAGCTTCCTCCCGGGCTAACCCGGGATATCCTGGGCAGGCTGGACCCCACCGTCGCGGGTAAGCTGGAAAAGCTCCTCGCCCACGGCCGGGACACGGCGGGCGGCCTCATGACCCCGGAGGCCATGCGCTTGAGCGACGAACTGACCGTGGGGGAGGTCCTGGAGGAGCTGAGACGGGTGCCGGAAGACGTGGAACTCATCTACTACGTATATTTCCAGGACCGGGAGCGACGCCTTA
The DNA here is from genome assembly GCA_028275245.1 of Actinomycetota bacterium. Classification (GTDB taxonomy): domain Bacteria; phylum Actinomycetota; class Geothermincolia; order Geothermincolales; family RBG-13-55-18; genus JACVJK01. Next base: position 1,969 of record JAPWVA010000043.1, on the reverse strand, counting down.
CCGGGGTGTGCTCCCTGCGGGAGCTGATCCTGGCGGATCCCGAGACCCCGGTGAGGGAGATAATGCACACCAACCTCATCAAGGTGGGCCCGGAGGAAAGCAGGGAGAAGGTGGCCGCACTTATTGACCGCTACGACCTCCTCTCCCTCCCCGTGGTGGACGAGGAGGGGCGGCTGCTCGGCATCATCACCGTGGACGATGTGATGGACGTGGTGGAGGAGGAGGCTAGGGAGGATGTCATGAGCCTGGCCGGAACGGTATCGGAGGATGTCGAGGCGCCACGGTTCACTTCCCTCCTCTCCGCCCGCGCCCCCTGGCTGATGGGGGCTTTCCTGGTGGAGGCGCTGCTGGTGGCGGCCCTTCTCCGCTGGGGCTCTGACTTGCTCAGCGACCACGTGGCCCTGGTGTTCTTCATCCCCGTGGTGCTGATACTGGGCAACACCCTTTCCCTTCAGGGCTCGGCCCGAATGCTGGTGGAGATCCGGGAGGGCCGCGTTAGGGGGCCATGGGTGCGGCGGCTGGCCCGGGAGACGATACTGGGCGCCTCCTTCGGGGCGGCGGGAGGGCTGGTTGTGTTCCTGCTGGCAAGCACCCTGGGGGAGAGTGCCCGGCTGGGCATGGCCGTGGCGCTGGCGGTGGGATCCACCTGCGTGCTGGCCTCATTCCTCGGCTCCCTGCTCCCCGCTGCCCTGGAAGCCATGGGCAGGGACCCGGCAAAGGCCTCGGAACCGCTCTTGGCCTCGCTCCTGGACGTGGCGGGCGTGTTGATCTACCTGGCCATCGCCCATGTTTTGCTCGCCTAGGGGACTTGGTAGGGACGATAGGCCTCCGGTTCCCCCGGTACACCGGCCTTCGAGGCGGGAAACGGGGTGCGAGATGAGCGAGTTTTCCGGCGAGGTGATAAGGGAGCTTTTCCCCACCCCCAGGCACTTGGCCCTATTGCTCGATGCCACCCTCCTCCGTCCGGAGGCTACGGAGAGGGAATATCTCCAGTTCCTCCGGGAGTGCGCTGACATGGGGTTCCGTTGCGCCGTGGTCCCCCTATATTACCTGCCCATAGCCAGGCAAGAGCTCAAGGGCAGCGGTGTGACGCTAGGGACGGTGATAGGCTTTCCCCTCGGTCATTCCTCCACCGACGCCAAGAGGAGCGAGGCGGTGCTCGCCTTGCAGCACGGCGCCACGGAACTGGATATGGTGATCAACATCTCCGCCCTCCGCTCCGGAAGGGAGGCCAGGGTGAGGGAGGACATCGCCGCCGTGGTGCACCTGGCCAGGAGGTACGACGCGGGCAAGGGGGAGGGGCATGTGGTGGTTAAGGTGATCCTGGAGACAGGATACCTCAATCGGGAGGAGGTGAGGAAGGGCGCCATGCTGGCGGTGGAGGCTGGCGCCGATTTCGTAAAGACCTCCACCGGCTTCGGTCCCCGAGGGGCCGATCCCGAGGAGGTGGCCTTCCTGCGCCAAGTGGTGGGGCCCGGCTTCGGTGTCAAGGCCTCCGGTGGGATAAGGAGGCTCTCCGATGTGATCCGCATGGTGAAGGCCGGCGCCAACCGGGTGGGAACCAGCAGTGCTGGGGAAATCATGAGGGAATACCTCGAGTATTTCCGATGGCGTTAACCGGGCAGGAATCCCGAGATGGCCCGTCAGGCCCCCGGGGTCCGGTTTTCCCCGCGTTCGGCCGACCAGCCTGGGTGGTCATGCATCGCTGGAGGAAGGGCCGGGAGGCGGGACCCGGCGAAGATAAGGTCACAGCGATAGGGTCACAGCGGTGACCAGCGATACGCCACCTTAGGAGGGCCGCCAAAGGATTAGGAGGGCCACCAAAGGAGAGAACGGGAAAGCCCGCGTGCCTTCACGGCGTAACCGGGTTAAATAAAGAAGTGGCCCCAAGTAACCTTCCAGCTTACTCCGCCCTTCCGGTTTACCTCCGGCTCTCGCCCTCGGTCACCGTCCGGTCCGGCAGCCTTCC
>JAPWVA010000053.1 GCA_028275245.1 Actinomycetota bacterium | reverse complement strand
TCTACTCGCTGCGGCCCCAACTGAGCGATGAGCTGGAGACCCCGGTGCGGGGCCTCTACGCGGTGGGAGACGGGGCGGGCGTGACCCGAGGGCTGGTGCAGGCCTCCGCCTCCGGCCTGGTGGCTGCTCACTCCATCCTGGCCAGGCTGGGCAAGCTGCCGGAACCCGGCCCTGCCAGCGATTGAACTTGGATGTTTCGGGAAAACCGGAGGGTCGCGGGCAAAACCCCGAGTTCTTCGGATTCTTACCCCGATCGGCATAGCCGAAGGAATCCCGGTGGGCGGGAAAGATCCCCAAGGAACGGCGGCACCGGGGGAAAATTTAAGACGGGTACCCGGGAGCTTTTTCGGCCGTGGCTGGCCCCCGGAGGCCGGTTAGGTCGGTTTCAGCTCCCACCCTCGATTTCCGCGTATCGCGCCATCAGATTTGTTTTATGGCGCCGTAGTCGCCCACCGCCAGGACTCCCCCTCCTAGGGGGACCAGCGCCCGGAAGCTGCCCGGTTCGAGTAGGGTCCAGCGGTTGCCCCCATCGGTGGAGCCATATATGCCCCTGGTGGTCAGGAGGAAGAGGCGCTGGGGGTCCAGGGCTACCAGGGCCGATGTCCCCACGCCGGCAGGAGGGAGTGTCCGGGACCAGGTGAGTCCCCCGTCGTCCGTTTCCAGGAGAACCCCTCCTTTCCCGGTGATCCACACCCTCCGGGGCGAGAGGGCGAATACGTGGAGGAGGTCGGTGGAGGTCCTGGTGCTAAGCGGTCGCCAGGTAGTCCCTCCGTCGGTGGTGAGAAGGGCATTTCCCCTCGCTCCCACCGCCCAGGCCGTCCTTTCGTCGAGGGCGTGGATGCTGAACAGGTCCTCCTTGACCGGACAGGCCTGCCTCCTCCAGGTGGCTCCCCCATCGTCGGTTCGTAGTATCGTCCCACCGGAGCCCACGGCCCAGGCTACCAAGGGTGAGGAAGCACTCACCGAGTGCAGATCCACGGTAGCGCCCAAGGGATGTGGCTTCCAGGAGGAGCCCCCGTCTTCCGTCTTAAGGATCACCCCGCCCCGGCCCACCGCCCATCCTACGCGGGCGTTGGCCAAGCTCACGGCATAAAGGTCGAAAGGCATACCCGGGTCCGAATTCCGCCAGCCGTCACTTCCCCGTCGAAGCACGGTCCCCGCTTCCCCCACCGCCAGGGCATTACCCTCCCGGGCGGCCACCCCGTAGAGGTGGCGGGACCTTATTGCCAGCCGCGCCGGGGAGGAGTTGGCGACGGGCGTTATCACTCTGACCTCGACCTGGCCTCGCAGGCCTTGGGGCAGGAGGAAGACGATCCTGGTGTCCGACCAGTATTGGTAACCGGGTACCCTTTCCCCGTTTAGGGTGACGTAATGGCGGGAGTCCTCCCGAGGACCGAATCCTCTCCCGTGGATCTCGACGGGAATCCTCTCCGCCGCCAGCACCGGGGAGATGAACCTGATGACGGGTATGACCGGTACCAGCAACAACTTCATGTTGGAGGTGCCACCAGGCGTGACCACGTGCACCGGGACCCTGCCCTCAATCTCCCGTGGTACCCTGACCGTTATGCGCTCGCCGTCCCAAGCGGGGTACTCCGTGGCCTTCACGTTGCCGAAGATGACATACCCGCTATTTCTTGCGTTTCCGAAGTTTGCCCCGTGGATGTGAAGATCCTGCCCGGGAAGGACCTGTTCGGGTTCCAGGAAGTCGATCCTAGGTCGGGGCGCAACGCCACCCCGGGGCTTGCCAGGGTTTTCGTTGGAGAATAGTAGCTTCCTTGCATTGGAAGGCCCGACGCCGGTGACGACCTTGACCTCCGGGGTATCGGGGAGCCCTCCAGGGACCGAGAACTTTATGATCTGGTTGCCCCAAGCCAGGTACTCGGTGATCTTCACCTTTCCCACCATCACGTAGGAGCTCCCCCGTTCCCGACCGAAGGCGGATCCATATACGGTCATGATTGCCCCGGGATGGCAGCGCAGGGGAGATACGCCCCTCACTTGAGGTAACACCGCTACCTTGCGCGGCCGGGAACTCCCGTGGGGGGTGGTGACGCAGATGAGCGTCTCCGGTTCGGAACCAGGTGGCACCTGCAACCGGATGAAGCGGTCGGTCCAGGTATCCCAGGTTCCCACTTCCGTTTCACCCGCGGTGATCTTACAGCCCTCCCCTCCATCCCCCAGGGAGAGGCCTACCAGGGTGACGGTGGAACCCACCTCGGCGGTGGAGGGATAGAGGGCGTCCAGCCGGGGGGACTTCCTCCAGTGGAAGATGACGCCTCCCCAACCCGCTGCCCATATCGTCTCCAGGTCCGAGAGGGCTAGCCCCCACAGATTCCCTTCGGTTGCGGTTTCCAGGACCTCCCAATCCTTTCCCCCGTTCCAGGAACGGGCGACCAGGCCGCCGGTGCCCGCGATCACCACCCCGGCTTCCCCGACGGCCCTTACCCTCAGCAGGTCTTCTTCTCGCGGAAGAGATATCCGCTGCCAGCTTTCACCCCCGTCCTCCGACCTTAGAAGTATGCCTCGCCTTCCTGCTGCCCAAATCACCTTGTCTTCCACCCCGGAGACGGAGAGGAGGGTTTCTCCCGCACCCGCTTCCTTCGCTTCCCAGGTGAACCCGCCGTCCCGGGTGATGAGAATCCGCCCGCCGGAGCCCACCACCCAGGCCTTGTCCCTGCCCCAGGAATAGATATCGTGTAGGTCGACCTTCTCCGGGCAGTTCCTTTCTTGCCATACCTCCCCACCGTCGTCCGAGAAAAGCACCGTGCCTCCCGAGCCGACGGCCCATAGGTGTTCTTCCGAGGGGCAATGCACGGACCTGAGTTCCTCCGGTGACCCCGACCGCTGTTCCTCCCAGCTTTTACCGCCGTCCTTGGTCCTGGTTATCAAGCCGTTTTCTCCCACCGCCCAGGCCTTCAAGGGGTCGGTGGAGGAAATGGAGTTCAACCTACGTGCCGGTCCGGGATGGGTCCTTATCCAGGTGAAGCCCCCGTCTTCACTACGCAGGCCCTCTCCATCATCCCCCACTGCCCAAAGCACCTGGCCGTCCCGAGTGTCCAGGCAGCGGAGGTGACGCCCGTTGGGCAGGTACTGGGAAATCCACTCGCTGCCGCCGTCGAAGCTGCGGAGCACTACGCCGTTCTCGCACGCCGCCCACAGTGTATCCCGGTCCGCGGCGTAAATGGAGTTGAAGTCGCCGCTCCCGCTCTTCTTAAGGAGTCTCCAGGTGGACCCAGAGTCGTCGGTGCGGAATATGGTCCCGCCCCTTCCCAGGGCCCAGGCGGTCTTGCCGTCCAGCACGAGGAGTCCCGTGAGGGGTACGTTCGCGGCTACCTGGCTCACCGACCAGTTTTCTCCCCGGTCGCGGGTAATGGCCAGGGTGCCCAGGTCTCCCAGGGCCCAGAGGGAGCCGTCCCCAGCCATTGACAGGGCTACCACGTGGTCCCCCATCGGGGGGTGCAGGGGTCGCCAGGAGCCCCCTCCATCCTCGGTGAGCAGGACGCTGCCGTTCTCGCCCGCTACCCAGGCCACCTCACGGCTCTCCACGACCAGGCAATTCAATGGGTTTTCGCCAGGTTTTACCGGACCCGACCAGTTTTCGCCGCCGTCATCGCTCTTGAAAACGGTGCTCCCCTTGGAAAGGGCCCACAGGGATCCGTCCGGGGATACCTCGAGGTCCGCCACGTCCCCTGCCCCGGGAATCCTCCCCGCCCGCCAGTTTCTCCCACCGTCCATGGAGGATAGTAATGTGCCCCTGGAGCCTGCTGCCCAAAGGCGGTCCTCGTCCAGCAGGGCCAGGACTCGGAGGTCCTCGTCGACGGGGTTGTCCGCTGGTATCCAGGTATTTCCCCCGTCCAGGGTGAAATGGATGGAGCCCCGGGAGCCCACTACCCAGGCCCGGTCGAGTCCCAGTCCTTTCACCTCGTAAAGGGTGGTCAGCCTCGCTTTCCCCTCCTCGCCCTGGGCCCGCGCCCTGAAATAAGGTAGGGAAGAGGCAAGTGCCTGTGATAGGAAGAGGGCTATGGAAAGCAGGTACACCGTGAATGTGCAGCGGATTTCCCTTTCCTTTGCTGGATGACGCGCCTTCATGGCCTTTCCAAGGTTGGCCCCATACCGGCTACTTCCTGGTTCCCCGGAAGGGTTTGGCGAATCTCTCGAGAAAAGAGGACCTTTCCTCGCCGTCTCTCCCGGTGTAGGAGTAATAGTAATAGGGAGCGTAATACCCATAGTAACCGTACCCGTACCGGCGAGGTGATAACTCCACGTTGTTCACCACCACGCCCAGGATTCTTGCCTCTACCTTGGAGAGCATCTCCACCGTCCTCCGGGCGCCGTCGCGGGTGGCCATCCCGTGGCTGGACACCAGCAGCACCCCGTCCACATAAGGGGCCATGGCCACGGCGTCGCTCACCGCAAGCACGGGGGGCGCGTCGACCAGCACGAAGTCATAGATCTCCCGGCACCCTTGGAGCAATCTTTGCATGGAGGAGGAGGATACTATCTCCGCTGGGTTGGGAGGCTTGGGCCCGGAAAACAGGATGTCCAGGTTGGGCACGCCGGTGCTGGCGATGGCCTCCTCCAGGGGCACCTGACCCATGATGACGTCGACGAGCCCCTTTTCCGGGATTTCCTGCAGGAATTTCTGGAGTGCGGGCCGGCGCAAGTCTGCTTCCACTAACAGCACCCTTTTCCCCATCTCCGAGAGGGCTGCCCCCAGGTTGAAGGAGATCGAGGTCTTTCCCTCCCGGGGGGCCGGGCTCGTGATCATGATAGCTTTCAGCTGCCCCTCGAGGTTGATGAACATGATGTTGGTCCTGAGGTTTCGGAATCCTTCCGCGGCAGGACTTTCCGGGCGGGTGAGGTAGACGGTTTCCCTGACCCCTTCCTCCAAGGGGAACCGTGAGATCTCGGCCAGGATGGATGACTCGAAGTACCTCTCGAAATCCTCCCGGGTCTTCAGGGAACTGTCCAGATAGTCCACCAGGAAGGCCAGCCCTATCCCCAGGAGGAGACCCAGGAAAAGGGCAAGCAACGCATTCCTTGCTATCTTGGGAGAGACCTTTAATCCCGCCTTGGCGGGCTCTATTATCTCCAGACCCCGCTGTTCTAGGGCCTCGGCTATGCGCAGGCTGAGGTACTTTTCGTATAGGGTGGCCCAGAGGTTCACCGCCTGGGTGGCGGAGGCCTCGAGCTCCGGGGGCCGGTTTTCCCTGGTGTATTTTTTAGCCTCCTGGGCCACCTCCTCAATCTGGTTCTGTACCTCCTGGATGCGGTTCCACACCTCCTTGCGGGCCTCGCTTACCTGCTTGATGGCGGAGAGCTGCCGGTTCTTGATGTACTCATCGGCATAAGCCTGGGCGATGTCCCGGGAGAGCATGGGATGGGGGGTGGTGATGACGATGTCAAACACGTTGGTGTTCTGGGCTCTCTCCACCTTTACTCTTTTCATCAGCTCATCGGGGTCGGGGATAAAGGAAGGTACGAAGGTTTCGCCTGAGGCATCGTCCCCGTAGCGTCTTTCCTCATAAATGGCCTCCAGTCGTTGGCGTACTGCCTCGGCTATGGTCCTGGTCTCGATTATTTTCTGCTGCGTCTGGATGAAGGTGTTTGGGTCAGTGAAAGCCAGGGTGAGGAGCCTGTCGGTGGCGGTCTCCCCCGCCCTGTTGGATTCCGCCAGGATCTTGACCCTGGACTCGTAAAGGGGGGTCTGCAGAAAGGATATGGCCAGAACCGCCGCCATGATCAGGGTGGTGCAGGTCAGGATAACCCACCTCCGGCCCACGATCACGTTGATGTAATCCTTTAGCTCCATGGAGGCTCTCCCGTTAATCCTCGATTGCCCATGTTTTGATTTTAACGCCATTCGTCACCAAGTCCATACCCGCCTTCGCCCGGCGGTGTTTTTCACCTTCCGGGGAAGATGAACCGAGACTTGCGTGGCACCGGTTCCCTGCCGTCGCTGAACGGTTTATAAAACCGTTCATTAAAAGACCCGAAAAGGAGGGGGATCCTGCCGACCCCCCTCCTTTCTCCCGCTGCGGATCAACGAAAGCGGTTCTTACCTGCCGTAAACGTTCACGATTCCGACCGAGTCATGGCCCCAGAGCCACTCGGTCCTGGCTCTGTTCCACCCATAGACCGCCCTTTCGGCGATCACCGGCTTGGTGGCGGTCACCTTGGTGGAGACATCCCACGCGATGACCGAATCGTTCACCTTCCAGGACTGGCGGCTGTTGGGGGCAAGGTCGAGCTCCTTGGTGCCAGCTATACCCCGGTTGGTCATGAAGGTGAGGGTGGCCCTGACCCTCTCGTTGTTGGGGTTCTGTACCAGCACCCAGGTCTCGAAGTTGCCCTCGGTGCAGCCCTCGGCCAGGTACCACTCTGTGGAGGGCGTGATCACCCCGACCGAGTCATGGCCCCAGAGCCACTCGGTCCTGGCTCTGTTCCACCCATAGACCGCCCTCTCGGCCACAATCCAGGCGCCGGAAGTGCTCGTCACCATGGTGGAGACATCCCACGCGATGACCGAATCGTTCACCTTCCAGGACTGGCGGCTGTTGGGCTTCATGATGGCGCTCACCGAGCCAGCTATACCCCGGTTGGTCATGAAGGTGAGGGTGACCGGCACCTCCTCGTTGTTGGGGTTCTGTACCAGCACCCAGGTCTCGAAGTTGCCCTCGGTGCAGCCCTCGGCCAGGTACCAGGAGAAGGTCTGGAAATCGTATACCACGGCGTCTCCGTCGTCGTCGTACCAGGCCACGTTGAAGACCTCTTGCCCCGATGCCCGGTACTTGCCGGACAGGTCCACGGAGAAATTGCCGTCCCTGTCGCTCACGGTGTCCACCACAACGGGTCCGGTGTTCAATCCCACCGCCACCCGGATGAACTTGCCCGCCGGGGCTGTACCCTTCAACTTGTTGTTGGCAGGATCCAGGGTGGCGGTAACGTCCCTCACCGTTATCTCCCGGGCGCCGCCCATGTTGCAGGTGACCTTGTCGCCGGCCTTGATGTCGTAGTCGCTGAAGAAGGCCTCGAAGAAGCCGTCCCCCATCACGGGTGCGGTACGGCTCTTACCGGCCACGTTCACCGTGAGGGTGGTGCCGGGTTGGTAGTAATAACCGAGTACCTCGTCGTACTGGGGATAGACTACCAGGCGACCGACCAAGCCCCCGGCCATGTGCATCACCATGTTGCCCTGGGTGTCGATGGAGTACAGGAGGACGGCATCGCCCGGAATCAAGTTAAAGGAG
>JAPWVA010000042.1 GCA_028275245.1 Actinomycetota bacterium | reverse complement strand
TTTCGAAAGAGCCTTGGCCGAGCTGTGGAGGAGGGGTCTGATCTCTGGTGAGATGCACCTGGGGATGGGCGAGGAGGCGGTGGCGGCAGGAGTCGTCTGCCACTTGCGGGAGGGCGATGCCATCTCCCTGGATCACCGGTCCACCCCACCCCTGGTGGTCAGGGGAGTGGACCTGGAGGCACTCGTCTTGGAGATGCTGGGTGACCCTGAGGGACTCTGCGGCGGGTGGGGTGGCCACATGCACCTCTTCTCCCGGGAACACCTGGCCTGTTCCTCGGGCATAGTGGGGTCATCCGCACCCCTCGGTTTGGGCTTCGCCCTATGCTTCCAATACTTGGAAACAGGCGGCGTGGCGGTGGCCTTCTTTGGAGAAGGGGCCATGAACCAGGGAATGCTGTTGGAGGCCCTGAACCTGGCCGTGGCCTGGAGGCTACCCCTGGTGTTCGTCTGCAAGGACAACCGGTGGGCCATCACCACCCGCTCCAGGGATGTTACCGGAGGAAGCCTCCTGTCCCGGGCCCGTTCCTTCGGGATGCCCGCGCAGCGGGTGGACGGCACCAGGGTGGACAGGGTGTGGAAAGCAGCACGCCAGGCGGTGGAGAGGGCTCGGCGGGGCAAGGGGCCCTCGTTCCTGCTGGCCCGCTGTCCCCGCCCGGAGGGCCACTTCATGGGAGACCCCATGTTGAGGGTGTTCCGGGATCCCCTGGGGCAGACCCTGGAGATAGCCCCGCCCCTCCTGCGGTCCTTCCTGGCCCGCCCCCTATCCCACCTGGCCCTCCGGGCTAAGTCCCTGGGCTTCATCGGCGCCTCCCTGGGCCTTCTGGGTATGGAGCGCCTGCTGGAGCCCGACCCGCTGGAGAAGTCCGGTAGGCTACTGGAGCCAGCCGTTCGCTCGCGCATCGACGAGGAGGCACGAAGGGAAGTGGAAGAAGCGGTCAAAAGGGCCCTGGAAAGGAGGGTGAGCCATGCCTGATATGACCTATGCCCAGGCCATCGACTTCGCCCTGGGACAGGCCATGGCCGATGACCCCCGCATAGTGATCCTCGGCGAGGACGTGGTGATGCTCCGCCGCGAGCTCTACGTGCGTTTCGGTCCCCGGAGGGTAAGGAATACCCCCATCAGCGAGGCGGCTTTCCTGGCCATGGGGGTGGGAGCGGCCATGGCCGGCCTGCGCCCCGTGGTGGAGATCATGATGGTCGATTTCATAGCCGTGGCCCTCGACGCCCTCCTGAACCAGGCCACCAAGGTCCGGGCCTTCTCGGGCGGAAGGTGGAACGTCCCCCTGGTCATAAGGGCATCTTGCGGCGGAGGGTACGGGGACGGGGGGCAGCACGTGCAGTGCCTATGGGGCCTCCTCTCCTCCATGCCGGGGCTGTGGGTGGCGGTGCCCTCCAACCCGCAGGACGCCGCCGCCCTCATGCTCTCTTGCCTGCAGGCCGAGGACCCTGTGATCTTCATGGAGCACAAGCTGCTCTCCGACTACTGGCGGGACTACCTGGGAGGGGAGAGCCGGGGCACGGTGGCTTTCGACTTGCCAGAACGGGGTAGGATCGGGCCGGTAGACCTCCCCCTGCAACCCCTGCCACCTGGGAAAGGTGCGGTGATGAAGGAGGGAAGCGACCTCACCATGGTCTCCCTGGGGGTGGGGGTTCACCGCTGCCTGGAGGCGGCCGAGCTCCTGGCCGCCAGGGGTATAAGGGCCGAGGTGGTGGACCTCCGCTGGGCAAAGCCCCTGGACGCCGAGCTCGTCGCATCCTCCGTGAAAAAGACGGGCAGGCTGCTGGTGGTGGACGAGGACTACACGGGTTATGGGCTTAGCGGCGAGGTGGCGGCCCTGTTGGCGGAAAGGGACGTGAAGCTGGCCTTCGGTCGAGTGTGCACCGACGGGGTCATCCCCTACGACATCCGCAGGGAAGGCCAGACCCTTCCCAACGCCGAAAGAATAGAGCGGGCGGCCCTGGCCCTGATGGAGCGATAAGAAGAACGAGCCGGCGGAACCCTTACGGGATGAGCCCCGAATGCCTTCCCGTTCGGGGGGCCAGGCGGGGCGGTGTCCAGGGCTTATGATGCGCTATCATCTACGGGGGGGTTTTTAGCGATCACGGACTGGCAGCGCCCTGGGGCGCCCGGGCACGCGAAGGGGGTTTCACCGTGGAACACTCCGAAGGCCATGCGGATGTCAACGGCATCAGCGTCTACTACCGCCTCTACGGCTCAGGGGAGCCGGTGCTCCTGGTCCAGGGGCTCAGCGCCAACTGCGAGTGGTGGGACGAGGACTTCCTGCGCCCCCTGGCCAACCATTTCCTACTGGTGGCCTTCGACAACCGGGGAGCGGGCAGGACCTCCAGACCGGAAGGCCCCTACACCATCGCCCAGATGGCCGACGACGCCGCGGCGCTCCTGGACTTCCTCGGCCTGGCTTCCGCCCACGTGGTAGGCGTGTCCATGGGCGGGATGATAGCCCAGGAAATGGCCCTGCGACATCCCGGAAAGGTGAGGAAGCTGGTACTCCTGGTCACCAACTGTGGAGGGAGGGAGCAGGTCCTAGCCAAGCCCGAGGTTTACCAGGTGCTCTACGCGGGTGGTGAGAACCTGGACCCGCGGGAGGTGGCCAGGGCTACCCTCCACCTGCTCTTCCCGGAGGGTTTCATCCGGGAAAACCCCGGCAAGATGGAGGAATTCGTGGAGATGTTCACCAGGGCGCCCATATCTCCAGAGGCCTTTCGTAACCAGCTGCGGGCCATTATGGGCTGGTCCAGCTACCAGCGCCTCAAGGACATCTCCGCCGAGACGCTGGTGATCACGGGAACCGAGGACATACTCATCCCCCCGGAGAACTCGCATATCCTGGCGGAGGCCATTCCCCATGCCCGCTTGCTGGAATTCCCCGGTGCCGGGCACGGGCTTATCGCCCAGATGCCGGAAAGGGTCTCCTCCGCCATATTGGAATTCCTTACCAGTTGAAAGGGTCTCGGGCAAGGGAAGGTATTACCGTCCAGCCTTTGGCAAAGCCCTAGGTAGGGGCCGAGAGGGGTGGGGTTCAATGGGGTTCGAGGATTGCAGGGGGTGAGCCTCATGGAAAGGGAAGGAAAGGGAAAGACTTACCGCGTACTCGCCTTGGTCTTCACCTTCCTGCTTTCGGCGCTCAGCGCCTCCCTCGTGGGGGGATGCGGTGGGAGCAACGGGGAAGGCCAGGGCGTGCCGGGTGACGGTGCGCCAGGGCGAAACGAAGGCAGGGCACCGGACATCGTCGGAACAATAGAGGCCATCGCAATTCCCACGGCCCCCCATGAGCAGGCACCGCCACCCCCCGGTTACGTGGACCATGAGACGGGGATCTTGGAGATAAGGGCTCATCCTTCCTATCCCTCCGCCTATCAGGCCGCCACCGTCACCGTCACGGCTGAGACCGAGATATACCGCGAGGAAAACGGGGAAAAGATGTACTTTTCCCAGCTCCGCAAGGGCATGCTGGTCAAGGCCTGGTTCGAAGGGCCGGTGACGCAGAGCATGCCCGTGCGGGCCAGGGCGGAGAAGCTGTCGGTAGTGGAGTGAGGCCACACTTAAGCCAGGCCCAGGGAAACTCCCGAATCACTGGTGTCTCGGGAAGGCAACGATTGAGCTTTATTTCCAGTGTAACAGGCCAACCAGGAAAACTTCTAAGTCACTGATGTTTCGGGAAGAGAAGGGGGGTTTTTCGCTTAAATCCCGATCTTCTTGCTATTCGTTTGATATTCCTTTTAATCCAAGGTAGCGACCGTCCTCGGAAGGGACCTCCGAGGGAGGGAAGCATACCCCCACCTCCCTGGAGGGGTCTGGTCGGTTTTAGGACAGGATGCCGGGCTGTACCGCGAAAAACTCAGATCTCTCTTGGTTCCCTGCTGAAGGAGGAAATGGCCGGTATGCGGCTTTCCCAATTCCCTGATGCGAACCTGGCCTGGTGGGTCTCCCGCCCTTTGAGTCAGGCCCTGGGCTCCCGCCTCCACCACGCGGGCGGCCAACTAATATGCGGGCCCTCACCCATGTGAGATGGGCGTCCCTTGCGGCCAAGGTGATCCGGGGTTGCGAGCGAAGATCTGTCACCGGCCCAAAAAGGGCCTCGCCACCCCCTCTCCCCAAAGGAATGCCGGGGAGGGTACCCCCGGCCCCGGTTTCACCTCGCAGTCGTGAAGGGGGCTGGGGGCGTCTTTTCCCCCTGTTGGGCGATCACACATCTCGTCGGTGCAGCGGACTTCTCCGCCGTTCCAGGTGACGCCCTGGAAGGCGATCTCCGATCAAAGATGTCCTCCAAGGGAGAACTCCTGCCACCAAGGTTTTTTCACTTACCCGGGATATGGCTCGCTTCCTGACACTCCTCCCAAGGGTTGAAAAATCCCTCATAGTGCCATTAATATTGGTTGCGGATTTCCGTCCACCGTGGACCGCTGGAGGGCATGATGGGAAGAAAGAAGATGGGAGATCAGCGCAGGAGGGAGATACTGGATGCTCTCTACCGTTGCCTTATGAGAAAATCCTATGGCGAGACCTCCGTACGGGAGATAGCCCGGGAGGCGGGGATGAACCCGGCCTTAATCCATTACTACTTCAAGAGCAAGGATGACGTGCTACTATGCTTCGTGGAGGACATCTTCCAATCCAACAAGCAATTGCTGGAAACCCGCCTCCAGGAGCTGGAAAGCCTGGGATGTTCCGCAACGGCCTTACTAGATGAGTTCCTTTCCTTTTTCAACCAACGCATTACCGGCGATACCAGGCTCCAAAAGGTCTTCTTCGAGATCTGGGAAGTCGCCCTTCATAACAGGAAGATAAAGGAAATGGTCAGGAAAATATACCGGGAATGGATGGAAGCGCTGGCCGATCTCCTGCGTAGGGCTGTACCGGGATTGGAAGATCCCCCCGCAACCGCCACCGCTCTGGTGGCCTTGCAGGAGGGGATAGGCATATTCTCCGTCTTATTCGGCTTCAACAAGGGGTACACCCTGGAGCTCCTCAAACGCCTGCAGGAACTCCTCCTGAGCCGGGAGGAAGCACGGCTGCAAACCGCTGGTGGAGATTCCGGGGCCAGGCACTGAACCAGGGCGCCTCCACGGGCAACACTTCCGTCTACCTGCTTCTTTTAGCCGTTTATCGTCAGGAAGGCAGACCGGCCGAGGAACGGTATTCCGGGTTGGGCTACCTGTACCCACGAGGCATCTGATCAAAAGTCTTGAGGGGGACTGGCACGGCCCCTAGGCGAGACGATGCCCTGGGTCCCACGGGCAAGGAAGTGGGGAAAGGCTTCCCGGCCAGGGCCGTTCCCAATGCCGCGGCGCGCCCCCTTCCTTGAGACCAGCAGGTCGGTGAAGGCTTCCAGGCGGGCGTCCAACCCTGCCGTCGAGGTGTGCTCGTCGAACACCAGGGTGAGCAGGGGCAAATCGAGCTTCCGGCAGAGGTCGGGCAGGAGCGTCCGGCAGATGTTCTCGGGCATGCAGGTTAGGGGGAGGGCATGGATCAGGCCGTCAAATCCGTCACCGCGGGCGGTGAGGGCTCCCGCCAGCGTCATGTGTTCCTCACCGCCCAGCACCTGAGGGAGGTAGGGTCGGACCTTCCTCCTGGCCCTATAGGACTCCAGGTTCAACCTGGGGTCCAGCCATACCGGGTGCAACAACCACCGGTAAGTGCTGAGCACAGGACGCGCCTCCACCCTGCAGTTCCAGGCCAACCTCCTCACCAGGTCCAGGTTCAAGGCGGGTTCCAGGAGCACGTAGAGCTCTCCCACCACCCTCACCCTCGCCACCGGCTCGCCTGTAAGGGGGATGGATCGGAAGGCCTGCCTGGCCTCCTCCACGCGTTTTCTCGTCTCTCCCAGCGTGGAAGCCGCATCCACCCCGGCCAGGTATTCGCCGAGAACCCGGTCCGCCATCCCTCGCACAGCCTCCCTGGGCCTAGTCCAAGTCGCCATCCTCTCCAGCTCATCCACCGCCCGGGCCTTGGCGCGGAAGAAGGCGAGGGCCCGGACCAGCTTCCGGCGCCAGCCCCTACCCACCGCCCCCTTGAGCTTGGCCAGCACCTCTTCCACCTCTTCCCTCCCTACGAGTACGGACTCGAACTCGTAGCCCAAATCCCTCAGGATGAGGTGCTGGATCCGCCCGTAATAACCGAAGCGGCAGGCCCACATCCCACATACCATGGCCAGGGTATCCGCCCCCTGGTCCAGGGCTGCCATGCAATCCCCCAGTGTGACCTTGAAGGGAAGGCAGACGAACTCTGGTGAATGGAGGGCGCCCCGCCGGAGGGATACCTGGCTCGGCCGGGGAGGTACCACCGCTTCCAGGCCCAGTTCCTCCACCAGCCCCTTCAGGGGGATGTAAGCGTTACCCATGTGGGGGAAGGCGATCTTCACGCTGACTCACTCTCCTCCTCAGCATGTCCACGAAGGCCTCCACCCGGGTATGGAACCCTGTGGGGCCGTCGTGCTCGTCCAGCACCAGCTCCATGAAGGGTACACCCGGCCGGACCAGACCCTCCCGGCGCAATAGCTCCAGCACCAGGGAGTCAGGGCCGCAGCCGAAGCTAGTCACGTAAAGCATCCCGTCCACGTCACCCCGACGGGAAAAGATGGCCGCCGATTCCGCCAGCTCCCTCTCGTAGCTCCAGGAGAGAGGAGGAACGGGCACGGGAAACCCGTCGCCTCCCAACCCCTCGTAAAGGCAGCTGGTGACAACCCGGGCCCCCAGATTTCTCAACCTATCCAGGAGATGATGGCTCACGTGACCATCCCCCAGCAGGTAAGGGTGGCCCACCACCGCCACCGTGGGGCTACCCCCTCCCGCCGCCAGCAGGCCATCCGCCGGAGGTCTACCGGCTACCGCGGCCTCCAGGGCCCTGGTCGGGTGAACGCCGCTCCTCAGCAATTCGTGGTATCCCCGGTGGGCCTCCAGTCCCTTCCCGTAGGCCCTGCGAACTAGACCGAGGGGGATACCCAGCCTCCTCGCCAGGCCCAGGCAACCCCGCCGGAGGGGGTCGCGGCCTCCCGACACCAGGAACTCCTCCACGGGGGGGATGTCCTTCAAGCCGTGTTTCAGCATGTCAGGGGCGGCCATGAGCTTGGGGCAAGTGAAAGTGTCATGGGGCCTTCTTTCCACCTTCACCGGGCGGGGTACGAGCAGCAGGTCCACCTCCTCCTTCAAGCGCAGGGCCTGCCCGAACAGGACCTTGACCGCCACGCAAACGTCCTCCACGCAAGCCGCCGAACCCTCCCGTAGGATGGAGGTGCTGGTGGGCGGGGAGACCACCGCCCTGAAACCGCATTCCTCAAGAAAGGCCACCAGGAAGGGGGCATACTTGTAGGCCGCCATAGCCCTGGGAATCCCCACCACGTGAGACCTGCCTCCGTACTCCATGGCTTCCCTCCCGTGACCGAATCCCCTCGTTCCTCCATGATAACCCAAGCCCCCGTGGGCTAAACCGCGAGGTTATACAGGCCTTCCCTCTTCCCGTCTTCGCCCAAACCACCGCCCCAGCCACTCCCCGCTCGCCTTGCCCAGGCCCCCAGGCTGATTTAGAATGTGGGACGGTCGCATACGGTAAGAGAAGGGGGAGGTAATGCCTTGAGCATCAACCGCGGAAAAACGTGGTCTCTCACGGTTTTGGCCCTCCTCGCCCTGGCTACTGCATGCCCGGCCGCAGCCCAGACCAAACCCACCACCGGGGAGCAACAGGGCATGAAGGTCTTCTTTTATAAGGGTGACGAGCTGGTGGCGGTGGAGAGGGAAATCCCCGCCGGCGGGCAGATGGTGGAATTCACCATCCTGGAGCTCCTGAAGGGACCCACCGAGGAGGAGAGGGCCGGCGGCCTAACCACCGATATACCGGAGGGGGTGAAGATGTATTACACCTCCCGCTCCAACGACGGGAAGGAATTCGGGGTCAATCTCTCCCGGGAGCTTTTGGCTCTTCAGGGGAACCCCAAGAAGGCGGAACGGGCCCTGGCCCAGCTGGAAAGAACCATCCGAGAAGCTTCCGGGGCGGAGAAGGTGGAGATA
>JAPWVA010000041.1 GCA_028275245.1 Actinomycetota bacterium | reverse complement strand
CTGGCCACCCGTTTCGTTGACACCCCTTAAAAGGCCGTGTTAACTTATCTTTCTGTGCGGGAACCGGGAGGTTGAAGATGTACGCAGTGATAGAGACGGGAGGAAAGCAGTACCGGGTCGAGGAGGGGACCCGGCTCAAGGTGGAGAAGCTGGACGTGCCCGAGGGCGGGAAGGTGGTCTTCGACCGGGTGCTCCTGCTGAGCGAAGGGGGCAAGGTCCTAGCCGGGGACCAACTGACCGAGGCCAGGGTGGAAGCCACAGTGCTCGGCCACGGCAAGGGGAAGAAGATCATAGTTTTCAAGTACAAGCCCAAGAAGGGATACCGCCGGAAGAAAGGGCACCGACAGCTGTTCACCGAGGTGAGGATCGACAAGATCCTCCTGGGGAAGGCCTCCTCCCGCCGGACCGGCCGGAAGGAACCACCGGCGGAAGGGGTAGCCGAGGCGGCAAGGACCTGAGAGGTGAAGGTGAATGGCCAGCAAGAAAGGCGTTGGGAGCTCTAAGAACGGAAGGGACAGCCACTCCAAGCGGCTGGGCGTAAAGCGCTTCGGGGGCCAGTTCGTCACCGGCGGTTCCATACTGGTGCGGCAGAGAGGGACCTCGGTGAAGCCCGGCAAGAACGTCGGGATGGGCAAGGACTACACCCTTTTCGCGCTGGTGGATGGATACGTGCGCTTCCACGACATAGGGGACCGCAAGTTCGTGAGCGTTATCCCGGCGGAGGAAGCCCAGTAAGCCCCCGGAGAGCGGATTTCCGGGCCAGCCTGCGAGGAGAAAGAGTGGGTTTCGCTACGGAAGAAAAGCCCGGAACTTAGGCGTACCCGGCCTGAGGCCGGGTTTTTATTTGCCCCAACGCCATACTGCCGGGGCGCCGCGCTGACCCAGCTACCGCGAGAACCGGAGGGTTTCCTCCCTGCTCCCATCCCGCCCTTACAGCGGGCCGGCGTTCAAAAGGACCACCCAGTGGATTAAGATTTACATGGCGCCTGTGGCGCCTCGCACTAATATCATGGAATTATCTTCCATCGACGTGGAATTTGGCGGGTTCACCAACGGTCCAGGGGCAGGAAGTGAGCGAGGCCAATTTCGTTGACGAAGTGGAGATCCGGGTGAGGGGCGGCGACGGCGGCTCCGGTTGCGTCAGTTTTCACCGGGAGAAGTATCGCCCCCTGGGCGGTCCCGACGGCGGCGACGGCGGTCGGGGAGGCTCGGTGATCCTGGAGGCCTCCCCCAGTGTTAACACCCTGGTGGAGTTCACCCGCAAGAGGATGTTCCGTGCCGGCCGGGGCGGCAACGGTTCCGGCAACAACTGTCACGGGGCCGATGGGGAGGACCTGGTCCTCTACGTTCCGGTGGGGACCCAGGTCAGGGACATGGGGGGTAGGCTGCTGGCCGACCTGGACGTTCCCGGCAAGCGCGTGGTGGTGGCCAGGGGGGGCCGGGGAGGCCGAGGCAACGCGGCCTTTGCCACTCCCTCCCGCAGGGCCCCCGATTTCGCCGAGAGGGGAGAGAGGGGCGAGGAGAGGGTCATCCGCCTGGAGCTGAAGCTGCTGGCTGATGTGGGCCTGGTGGGACTTCCCAACGCCGGAAAGAGCACTCTGCTCTCCCGTATATCCGCCGCCAGGCCCAAGGTGGCCGATTATCCCTTCACCACCCTGGAGCCGGTGCTGGGGGTAGTGAGGGTGGACGAGGAGAGGAGCTTCACGGTAGCCGATATACCCGGCCTCATCGAGGGAGCCCACCAGGGGAGGGGCCTGGGGCTGCGCTTTTTGCGCCACGTGGAGAGGACGGCGGTGCTCTTGCACCTAGTGGACGTCTCGCCCTGGGCCTTGGAAACACCTTCCAGGGCCGTGGAGGCGGTCTTGGAGGAGCTTTCGGCCTACAGTCCCTCGCTCTTGCGGAGGCCCCAGCTCCTGGCGGCAAGCAAGGTGGACGTGGTTGACCCCAGGAGGCTGGAGGAGGCGAGAAGGGAAGCGGAATCCCGGGGCTGGGAGTTCTTCCCTGTGTCATCGTTGACCGGGGAGGGGCTGAGGCCGCTGATTTACCGCCTGGCCGACCTGGTGGAGGAGGCGCGCTCAGGCGAGATACCTGTGTCCGAGGAGTGGACCGTGTACGCGTATGACCCCGCTCGGGAGGCCGGTATTAGGGTGGTGAGGGAGGGGGATGGTGTATACCGGGTCCTGGGAAGGAAGGTGGAGGACCTGGTGGAGAGACTCCAGGGGGATTCGCCCCAGGCCCTGGCATACCTGCAGGGAAGGCTCAGGAGGCTGGGAGTGGAGGAGGCCCTGCTCCGGGAGGGGGCGAGAGAGGGCGACACCGTGATCATAGGAAGTAGGGTCTTCGATTTCTTCCCGGAGTCGGGGGAATGTAGGCACTCAAAAGGGGCTGGAGAGAGGGAAGATGTAGGCGAAGAACATGGCTGAGCCGGGGGTGGCTCACACGGGCTGGTGATCGTCACCCGCTCTCTGCGGCGACGTGGTTCCCGGCTCCGCCTTCCCACGGGGTAATATACCCTTGTGAGAGGAGGGATGTAATAGGCGCCGGGCGTCGCGGCGGAAGCGACTGGTAACGGCGGAAAGGGAGCAGCCATGGGAAGATCCAGGCGGGGGTCCGGCGAGGAAAAAACCGGGAGTGAGGCTCGCCGCCAGGTGTTCGCCCGCCGGTTGGTGGTGAAGGTGGGCACCTACACCCTGGTTGACCGGGAGGGAAGGTTGGACCGTGAGCACCTCCGGGACCTGGTGGACCAGGTGGCGGTGGTCCGCCGAAGGGGCACCGATGTGGTGCTGGTCTCCTCCGGTGCCATCGCCGCCGGGGTGGAACTGCTCGGCCTTCCCGAGAGGCCCCGGGACATCCCTTCCTTGCAGGCGGCCTCCTCGGTGGGCCAGGGCCTGCTCCTGCACCTGTACACCGATTACTTCTCCCGCCAAGGTATCCTGGTGGGGCAGGTGCTCCTCACCCAGTACGATTTCTTCCACCGCCGGCAGTACCTCAACGCCCGAAACACCTTCCTGAGGCTCATGGAGCAGGGGGTGGTGCCGGTGGTGAACGAGAACGACGCCGTGGCCACCGAGGAGATACGGTTCGGGGATAACGACCGGCTCGCTGCCCTCGTGAGCGTCATGGTGGGGGCGGACCTCCTGGTGATGCTCAGCGACATCCCGGGACTTTACACCGCTGACCCCAAACGGGACCCTGGAGCCGAGTTCATCCCAGAGGTGGAGAGGGTCACCGACCGACTCATGGAATCGGCGGGGGGTTCCTGTGAGGAACATTCCTCCGGCGGCATGGTTACCAAGCTGGAAGCGGCGCGCATGGCCACCGCCTACGGCGTGGGGATGATAGTGGCCCATGGTAAGGAGGAGAGGGTCCTGGAACGCATCCTGGAGGGAGAGGTCATCGGCACCTACTTTCACGCGAGCAAGAAGAGGATCAAGGGGCAGAAACACTGGATAGCCTTCGGCAGCAGGCCGCGGGGCTGCGTGGTGGTGGACGAGGGGGCGCGGGAGGCACTGGTGAGCAGGGGGAAGAGCCTCCTACCCGCCGGGGTGGTGGAATGCCGGGGAGATTTCCGCCCGGGGGATGCGGTGGAGGTGCGGGACACCGCCGGGAAGCTCGTGGCCAAGGGGATAATCTCCTGCTCCCGGGAGGAATTGGAGGAAATAAAGGGTTTGCGCACCCACGAGGCGGCCAGGATCCTGGGCGAGGACCGCGACGAGGAGGTCATCCACCGGGATTACCTGGTGGTCATGGTGGAGGGAGAGGATTGAGGGCCGGGTGCCGTGTCCCCGAGGAGGTAAGAACGGCCCCAGGACCACGTCGTTCCCAGGGTCCCTGGAGGGGGACCGGGCGGGAGGCGTTCGGGGGATCCGGTCGCCTGGTGGCAATAGGGGGAGCCGTTTCCGGGTGGTCCCTGCCGACCTGATATCGGTGATGGGCGAGATCGAGGGTGGGCGGAAGCCGCCGGGCCCCGGGAGCGGTCTTGGCCCCGGCCCTCGGTGCATGGTGGAGTATCAGGTGATGAAAGGTGATCTTGGCGCGAGAGGGATTTTGGCTTGACTGTTTACCGAGAAGAGGAAGCGGGAGGTGGTCATGACCGTGGTTCTGGAGCTGGGGAAGAGGGCCAAGAAGGCCGCCCGGGCCATGGCGGTGGTCAGTACCGAGGTCAAAAACCGGGCGCTTCAGGCCATGGCCGATTCCCTGGTAGCAGAGAAGGAGCGCATCCTGGCCGAGAACGCCAGGGATCTGGAAGCGGGACGGGAGGCGGGTCTCAGCGCCGCTCTCATGGACAGGCTCACCCTAAACGAGAAGCGGATCGACGAGATGGCCCAGGGCCTGCGGGAGGTAGCCGCCTTGCCCGACCCGGTTGGGGAGGTAGTGGAGGGCTGGAGGCTTCCCAACGGCTTGGAGATCCAGAAGGTGCGCGTCCCCTTGGGTGTTATAGGGATAATCTACGAGGCCCGGCCCAACGTCACCGTAGACGCAGCGGGGCTATGTGTGAAGTCGGGCAACGCGGTAATCCTCAGGGGCAGCTCCTCGGCGATCAACTCCAACCGGGTGCTCACCGAGGTCATAGCCCGGGCGGCGGAGGGGGCGGGCCTGCCCGAGAACTGCATCCAACTGGTTTCCACCACCGATAGGGAATCCGCCCGGGAGCTTATGCGCCTCCACGGATACGTGGACGTCCTCATCCCCCGGGGAGGGGAGGGGCTCATCCGCACCGTCGTCGAGGAGAGCACCGTCCCGGTTATCGAGACGGGGGTGGGCAACTGCCACACTTACGTGGACGTTGCCGCAGACCTGGATATGGCCCTGCGTATAATCATCAACGCCAAGTGCCAGCGGCCTGGGGTGTGCAACGCCATGGAGACCATGCTGGTCCACGAGGCGGTGGCGGAGAGTTTCCTGCCACGGGCGGCGGAGGAGCTGAGGGCCTATGGGGTGGAGATAAGGGGATGTCCCCGCACCCGCCAGCTGGTGCCGGAGGCGGTGGAGGCCACCGAGGAAGACTGGAAGACCGAGTACCTGGACCTGGTGCTGGCGGTGAGGGTGGTCTCCTCCCTGGACGAGGCCATAGAGCACATCAACACCTATGGCTCCAAGCACTCGGAGGCCATCGTGACCAACGACTATACGGCGGCCCGGCGCTTCGTGAGGGAGGTGGATGCCGCCGACGTCTACGTCAACGCCAGCACCCGCTTCACCGACGGCAACCAGTTCGGGCTGGGAGCGGAGATCGGCATCTCCACCCAAAAGCTGCATGCCCGCGGCCCCATGAGCCTAAGGGAGCTTACCACCACCAAGTTCATCATCTACGGCGAGGGCCAGGTGAGGAGCTGAGATGGGAGGGAACCTGCGCATCGGCATCATGGGCGGGACCTTCGACCCTATCCACTACGGCCACTTGGTCACCGCCGAGGAAGCCCGGGTTCAGTTCCATCTGGACCGGGTCATCTTCGTGCCCAGTGGTCACCCACCCCACAAGGAGGAGAGGAAGAGCCTGGACCCGGAATACCGTTACCTCATGGCGGTGATAGCCACCGCCAGCAACCCCTACTTCACCGTATCCCGCATGGAGATCGACCGTCCTGGCCCCTCTTACACCATCGACACGATTAGGGAGATCAAGCGCGAGCTGGGAGGCGAGGCGGAGCTCTTCTTCATCACCGGGGCCGATGCGATACTGGAGATCCTTACCTGGAAAGAACCCGAAAAGATACTGGAGGAGTGCGTGTTCATCGCCGCCACCCGACCCGGCTACGACCTGAGGAGATTGGAGGAAAGCCTCCCGGAGCCCGAAAAGGCGAGGCACCGCACCGACCCCAGGGTGCTCACCATGGAGATACCGGCCCTGGCCATCTCCAGCACCGATATACGCCGCCGGGTCAGGGAAGGTAGGCCCATCCGATACCTGGTCCCCGAGGGGGTGGCGGAGTTCATAGAGAAGCACGGTTTTTACCGTTGATGCCCAGCGGCTCCATGACGGCGGAGGATAGGCTGGGTCGCGGGGAGTCGGGACGCCTCGCCCGCCTCCGACGCGACCAGGGAAGGCGCAGGAGAAGAAGGGCACTGGTGGCACTGGCCGCCCTGGCGCTGGTCGCCTTGCTGGTGGTGGGCTCCCTCCTCGAGATACCCTACCTTGACATCGTCCGTTCCCTGGCGGGGAGGCTCTTGGGGGAGCCCGGGAAGGTGACTTCCCAGGCCCGGTATGACTTTCTCCGCTACCCCCGTGCCGGCGGCGAGATCGAGGGGGACGTCGATGTCCTTTTCGCCCTGCGCCACGGGGACGAGGTATTGGCGATCTTGCTCTTCACCTGCAACCCACAGGAATCGAGGAAGGAATTCCTGCTCCTGCCAGAGGGCATCCATGCCTACGACGCCGAGGGAGCCGAGTTGCCCCTGCGACGGACCCTTTCCGGTAAGGAAGGCAGGGACCTCCTGCGGGCTGCCGCGGGGAGTATGAGCGGGGCCACCGTGGAGTACCTGGTGGTCTACGACCTCGAAGGTTGCCTGGCCATCATGGACTCGTTGGTCCTTCCACCCGTGAGGCTCGGGGAGGACCTGGAGGTGGTGGACCCCCGGGACGGTAGGCGGAGGATCTCCGCCGGCCAAGCGGTAAGGGATTCCGACCGGGTCCTCTCCTACCTCCTGGCGGGGGATGCCGCCGACCCCTTGGCGGCCAGGGAGGAGAGGTTGCGGTCCTTTTTAGGAGGACTCTTATCCTCCCTGGAGAGCGTGGGCAGGGAAGCCCTGGAGGAGCTCTTCGCTACCCATCCTCCCGCCCTTTTTTACCCCGATCCCGCCGGGGGGGAGCTCCCCGCCTACCTGGCCTCCATGGTGGAGGCCGCCTGCGACCCTTCTGCCGGGGAGCCAGCGGTGCGGGCGACGCCCCCGGTGGAGGTGCTCAACGGTTGCGGGGTCCCCCAGCTGGGGGCCAAGGTAGCGGAAGCGCTAGCCCGGAGGGGGATAAGGGTATCCGGGTCGGCGGGTAACGCCAAGGTCACGGTGGACGGGATGGAGTTCAACGATTTCACCCATGAGAAGAGCCTCATACGCTACGGAAGGGAGGAACGGCACTTCTCCGCCTATGCCCAGTACCTGGGAGTGCTCTTGAACGTGACCGAGGTGGTCTACGACCCCGGGGTGGGTTCTAGGGTGGTGCTGGTGGCGGGAAGGGACGCGGCTGCGGGCAAGTTCGGCACCTGAGCCGGTGTGACGGGGCGCCCGGCTCCGGGAGGAACTCGTTGTCCCGTGGGACTGGTTTACCCGGTGACCCGGGGCTTCGCCCGCAGGATGGTTTCCGGCCAGGGTAAGTCACTCCTGTGGTAAGCTGTTGTAAGGATGGATGTTGCCAGGATGCTCCGGAGCCGTGCCGGTGGAACCCGGAGGATTTTTCCTCCCGGCAGGGAAGATTAGTCAAGGAAGGCGATAAGGACAGAAGGAAGACGACCGGGGGAGGTGATGGAAGGCGGACAGCAGGGATCTGGCCGTGGCGGCGGCGAGGGCGGCCTCAGACAAAAAGGCTAGGGATATCCTGGTTTTGGACATGAGGGAGGTTTTCCTCCTCACTGATTACTTCGTCATCTGCAGCGGCGGGACCGACCGACAGGTGGGCGCCATCCAGGAGGCTGTGGAGGAACGCCTGCGGGAACTGGGCGTCAAGCCCGTGAGGCGAGAGGGAGAGCAGCACAGGAAGTGGGTCCTGCTGGATTATCTCGATTTCGTGGTCCACATCTTCCGCCAGGAGGAGAGGGAGTACTACGAAATAGAGAGGCTGTGGAAGGACGCTCCCCTGGTGGACTGGGGTGGAGACGAGACGGGGGAAGTCCGGGAAGAAACCCGAGAGGCCCAGGCGCAGTGACTTGAAAGGACTGGGCCACGACCCCGGGAGCGACCCCCTCACCGTTTGACGGTTCCCATCCCGAAACCTATACTATTCTTCGGATAAAAGGGGCCGTGGCGCAGTGGGAGCGCGCTACCTTGGCATGGTAGAGGTCACGGGTTCGAGTCCCGTCGGCTCCACCAGGGATTGACCGGGAGATGCATATCCTGCTCTTCCCGGTTCTTT
>JAPWVA010000040.1 GCA_028275245.1 Actinomycetota bacterium | reverse complement strand
CAAACATAGCCGAGTATTCCCTGGAGATCCCGTCGATGGCGGGCTCACCGGTGAGTGTCATCATGCCCAGCGGCAAGCTCTCTCCACAGCGCGCTTCCACCCGGAATAGAGCCTTTCCCGGGTTTCCCGGTCCATCGCTGGCTCGAAGACCCTGTCCACCTTCCTGGTACGGAGGATATCATCAGGGAACTTCCAAAGGCCCACCGCCAGGCCCGCCAGGTAGGCGGCCCCCAGGGCGGTGGCCTCCAGCATCCTAGGACGCTCCACCCGGACATCCATGATGTCCGCCATGAACTGCAGGAGGAAATCGTTACGAGAAGCCCCGCCGTCGGCAATGATCCTTTCCACCTTCATACCACTGTCCCTCTCCATGGCCTCCACCACATCCCGGCACTGGTAAGCTATGGACTCTAGGGTGGCCCTGACCACCTGCTCCCGGGTGGTGGAGCGGGTGAGGCCCAGGACAGTACCCCGTGCATAGGGGTCCCAATAGGGCGCGGTGAGGCCGGTGAAGGCGGGTACCACATACACTCCACCGCAATCCCCTGCCCGACAGGCCATCTCCTCCGACTCGGATAGGTCCTGGATGATGCCCAGGTTGTCCCGGAGCCACTGAACGGAGGACCCGGAGCTGGAGACGAAGCCCTCCAGCATGTAGGTGGTCCTTCCCCCCAGCCTCCAGGCGATCATGGGGGTGAGGCGGTGGGTGGAGGCCATGGGTTCCTCCCCCGTGTTCATGTCGATGAAGGTCCCCGTGCCGTTGGTGCATTTCACATCCCCTGGATGGAAACAGGCTTCAGCGAAGAGGGCCGCCTGCTGGTCGGCCACCAGGGAAGTGATGGGCACCGGCTCCCCGAAGACCACGGTGGTGCCGAAATGGCCGCTGGTCTCCCTGATCTCGGGAAGCCTCAAGCGGCCGGGAAGGCGGAAGGGACGGAGAAGCAGGGGACTCCAGCGCATCCCGAAGGGGTCGAACATTCCGGTGGCACTGACGTTGGAATAATCGGTGGCGTGGGTCTCTCCCCCCGTGTACTTCCACAGCAGCCAGGTGTCCAGGGTCCCGAAGAGGGCCTTGCCCCTCGCCTCCGCTTCTCTGGCTGCCGGCACGTTGTCCAGGACCCAGCGGACATGGGCACTTGACTGGGCAGGGGTGACGGTGAAACTGGCCGCGGTTATCAGGAGTTTGCCCAGCATGGGCCTCCTCAGCGCCGGGTTCATGAGGGCCAGGCCGCGGTACAACCCGCCCAGCCAATGGAGCATCCGGAAAAGGGGGCTCTCGTTCACCCGGGTGCAGAAATCAGCCATCCGGGTGTCCTGCCAGGTGATGGCGTTGTAAAAAGGCCTTCCCGTCTCTTCGTCCCAAAGCAGGCTAGTGGCCCTCTGGGTGGCTATGCCCATGGCGGCTAACCGGGAAGGGGTGATGCCCAATCGGTCCATGGCCCTGCGAGAGACATCCACGCAGAGCTCGAAAAGGAGCTCGGGATCCTGTTCCGTCCAGCCCGGGTGAGGATATACTTGCTCTATCTCCTCGTACTCCTCCACCAGGGCCTCGGCCCTTTCGTCGAAGACCACAGCCCTCACGCCGGTGGTCCCCACATCGTTGATCAGGATGAAACGACCCTCCATATGACAGCCCTCCCCGTCTCCACAAGCGGCCGGATAATGCATTATCCGTATCCACCAGCAATCCCATTATTATCCCCCTGTTAAGGCCAAGCAACAGCCATGGGAGGAGAACCCAGGTCCAGGGAGGCAAGCGTGAAAGGTCCGGGGAGGAATGCGTGAAAAACAGGACGGCGGGCGCACGAGGGAACCCGCCCACCCAGGGGGGATGCCAAGGCCGGGGCCAAAGAAGCGCTTTCTATACCACCGAGGCGGGTTCGCGCCCCGAATCACCCGAAGTCATCAAAGCACCAAAGCCCCCTTCTCCTCCATGGGGACGCGCGAATCCGCCTTGCGGCGAAAGGGAAAACCGTGCTTCACCGGCGAGCGCAGGAACCCGGCACCTCCGGGACAAACCACTATCCGGTCCTCCTTCTACCTGGCCGAGAAATAAAGATCGTCAAACCAGACGCTTCCGTAGGTCTCAAGCATCCCTGCCGACTCCACCCCGGCGTAAACGGAGGCGTAGGCGGCACCTGCCGGTGCCGTGGCCTGGAAATGGAAGGGAACCCACTCCAAGTTGCTGAACTTCCCGCTCTCCACCAGGGAAGGGGACTGGGCCTTGCCTAGTAGCCGGCCGGTTGAATCGTACCAATAGATGCCTGCCTTCACCTCCCCGCCCCGGAACATCCTCGCCTTCATGAAGCCGGAAAGCTCGTAGCTGGAGGATGCCTTGACGGGCACTTTTGCGGATCTCCACCAGAAACCACCGGCCCCCTGGAACAAGGCCCCTCGGATCCGGGCGGAAAGGGAGCCGCCGTGGCGGGCCAGGTCATCCACCTGGCCGGAGGCGCTCACCGGTCCTGATGCCTCGGTGGACCAACCGACGGGAACCCCTCCCGAGACTGCCTCGAAACCGGGGTTGGAAAGGAGGTTGGCGGGCATCTCCGCCGGAAGGGTCACCTCCAGCCGGTGCCCACCGGGGGTAGGCAGGTTCGGTATCACCAGCCAGCCGTTCTCCAAGCGGAAGCCAGACCCGTATGACAGGGGGCTACCATCGAGGCTCACCGCCAAGGCCTCCGGGTTCCTCCAGGGACCCGCCAGTCGCAGGGTGACCTTCCCCAGGTTGTCCACCACTGGTACGGCCACAGGCGAGGGATCGTCGTCCAGGAAGAAGGAAAGCCGGGAGCCCGGCTGGAAACTCATCCCCATCCAGGGAAGGTCCAACCGGAGGGCAGCCACGTTACGCGCGTGCACTTGGGCCGTGTTCTTCTGCCTCTCCACTCTCACCCTCGCCAGTCCGGGTTTGCCGCTTCCCGGCTCCGCCACCTCGAGCCTCAACCACCAGGCTCCCGAGGGGGGGCCGCCATAGGCCTTGTAGGCCACTTCCTCCGGAGATGGGGGTAGGGACTTGTCTTGGAAGAAACTGGCGGTATCCGAGTAGGCATCCAGATAACCGTGGCCCACGGTGGAGCTGGTGATGTACTGACAGCCGTAACCCCCGTAACCGGCCGCCCAGGCGTTGAGGAGGTCAGCCACGTCCTTCCCGTGGGCGTAATCGGAGACACCGTAACGGTAGGGGTCGGGGGCAGGATACTGGCCCCAGGTGAACCACCAGGGAGCCCACCAGGATATCTGCACCGGGTCCCGGGTGTTGGGGACGTGGGCGTCGGGAGTGCCGTGCACTATCCGCCAGGCGGTGTTCCTCCCGTTCTCCAGGATGTACCTGGCACTATTAACCTGGTAAGCATTGGCAACAGCAGGATTCGGGGATCCCGGCGCCCCACCCATGACCGACCTCATGTAGGCCTTAAGCCTCCCATCGTTTATCTCCGCGTAGGGTGGTATGCCAGGGTAATCGGGATAGTAATCGCATAGCCAGCTGTATTCGCAGGCCATGTCGGTGATGCCCGCGGCCGCCCTCACCGCAGCACACAGGTCCGGGTAACGAAGGCCCATTATGTAGCTGCCCGTTCCCCCCTGAGAATGGCCCGCCACGTAGATGCGGGTAGGGTCCACCCGGTATTTCTCCATCAGGCCGAAAAGACAGTCTACAACATCCTGAAGACCGTAAGGGTACTCGTTTTGTACCAGCACATCGTCGAACTCATGCACCCCCCCGTAGCTGCAGAGACTCACCTTCCCCGCCGGCAGGGGGGCCCCGGGGGCCTCGTACCCGTACCCGTAGGGCGTGGAGTCGTACCCCGGCCTCATGTTCACTATCTCCTCGTTCACGTACACCTCGAGGTAGTCAGCGTAACAGGAGAACTTGAGGTGGACCCAGCCATCGGAAAAGGGCTCCCAGGGATAGTTCACGACGGATATCCGCTCCCAATTACCGGCGGATATCCTGAACAGCCTGACGAAGCGGTTGCCCGACGCATCTTTAAAGAGGTCCACGTGGTAGGCGTCGCCGTTATCTTGCCTTCTTAGGTTCACACCGAAGCCCGACTCGGTGCCGGAGGGCGCCAGGTCCCTCACCTTCACCCGGAGGGAATACTCCTTTCCCGTGGAATCGAGTCTCACCGATTCCTTCCAGGTGGCCGAGGCATCGGACTGTACATACCTACCGGAAGCGATACGCCATGTACCCACCAGTGGCCGCCAGAGACCGCCATCCGTGGAGAAATCGTCGTGGAAGGACGGCTCGTAGAGCTCTCCCTGCCTGGGAGCTCCCTCGGCGAAGAGGCTGTGCAGGTTCCTCCCCCAAGGAGCGAAGATTATCCATCCCCTCTCGTCCGCTATCCTCTTCAGCTCTGCCCCGAAGATGCTGCTGGGGTCGTTGGTCAGAATGGGCTTGCCGTAAAGGGCGTGAAGCTCTACCCACACGGGGTAGGCCCTGGACGGGTTGTAATTCGCCGGCAGGTACACGCTGCAACGCAGGGGAAGCCCGTCCACCGAGGAGGGGAAATCGTAGAGGCAAACCGTTCCCGGGACCGGTTCGCCGTAGGGGTCTGGGGAACATCCCGGGATCAACAGCACCAAGGCCAAAAGGAAAATCACGAATGCGGGTGGAAACGCCCTTCTAAGGATTTGCATCCCAGCCCTGCCCCCTTTCCTTCCCGGCTACTACCAATGCCGCCCCGCCGCATCTCCGATCCGGGACCCCGGCGAAGGCGAATTGTTCAAAAATCATTATTCAATAATAACAGGAGTCGATGACGGCGGGAACCCCTGCTCGGTAATCCAGGCACACCCTGCAAGGCAAACTGCTAAGGGCCATCCCCTCGCGGTCTGATTTCCCCGGTTGCCGGAGATCGCCTGACCCGCGCCGGAGGGAGGGCCACCATGGGGGACTTTCGACCCGCTTAACTCAATCCCCTATAGCCATGTCCACCAGTTGCAGGAGGTGGTAATTCTCCAGGTTCGCCTCGGAAGCGGGTTTCCTAAGGTTGAGTACGCAGAGGGGACAGAGGTAGACCATGGCCGAGGCTCCGTGTTCCACTGCGTCTTGCACGTTCTTTCCCTTGATGGCCATGGCCCTATCCCGATCCCTGGGCATCAAGGGTGAACCGCAGCATAGCGCCTTTTCCCGGTCATACCGCCTGGCCACCCTCTCCACGCCCAAGAGACCGAACAGCTCGTCCAGCCAGGCATCCTTCCACGGTGTGTAGCGGGAGGCACAGGGCTGCTGGTACGCTGCCTTGAGGCCGAGCTTCCCGATCTCGTAATCGCCGGATTTGAGTCTCTCCAGCACGTACTCGATGACGTGAACCGGCTTGAAGCTCGGTTCCAGGCCCAGCTCGCCGGCCAGCGAGGCGAAGAGGGAATAGCAATCGTCGTGGTAGAAAACGATCCTTTCCCGCTCCAGCTTCTCCAAGTTCGCCAGGGCCTTCCTTGCCGTCTCGGCGAAGGGCGTGAGACGTCCCAGGTGGAGCCAACCCACCCCACAGAAGTAATCCCCTCCCTTGACCACCGTGAGGTCCCGGAAGAGGGGGCCGTCGAAAAGTCCCGGCAGCAGGTCCCCCACGCTGCAAAGGCAGAGTACCTCATCGCTTTTCCCCTCCAAAACCTGGGACGGCACCCGAGGGAGGTTCTCGAACAGGGACAGGTTGGCCTGGGGAATCTCGGGCACACCGGACTCCTCCTGCCTCTTGACTATGAGGTGGAAGGGGTTCACTCCCTGCGGGCATAGGGAGTTGCAGGCGGCACAGGTCACGCAATTTCCCACGATGGGAGGTATCCCGCCCTCTAGTAGCTCCCTTACCTGCTCCACCGCCTCTTCCCTGCTCATATCCTCATAGGGACAGAGGAAGAGGCAGTCCCCGCAAAGATCGCACTTCTCCGGGTAATACATGGCATCCCTCCCTGCTCCAAAGCAAACGGGCACATGCTAATCAATGATAACACGCCAGTGTCGAGTAACGGACAGTGAACCCCGAGGAAACCCGGTTATGGAGGGAGCAGCTCCAGCGTCCGGGCCGCCAGCCATCCCGGTACCTCTCCCGGGAAGCCCCGCGTACCAAAGGAAGGTGACCGCGACCCCCGAGCATCCCTCCCGGCAATTTTTGTTTGTACCGCCGGTCATTTAAAAGCTTGTCCCTCTTCGGCGCCTTCTTTCCAAGACCTTGACGATCATTAACTTCTTCCCCAAGGGCTAATGAAAGGGTGGTATTTAACGAGATTGAACCCACGGTCATTTCGATATAGGATAGGGCATGTGGGAAAAACGGGCTTCGGAGGGAAGCGCGGGACAGGGGCAGAGACCTGAGTCACCGCGGGTTCCGCCAAGGAGGTGATGGGCCAGCCAGAAGATTCCGTCCAGGAAGAGGATCATCCGGTTTCTCCCAGGGAGGTGAGGTTGGTTGTCCGACTGGAAGGAAAGCGTCACGCCGATGGTCTTCCCCGGCAAGATAGCGGTGCCCTACACCTGGACCGTCGGCAGTACCCTCAGCAAGTTCTACTGCGAGTTGAGGGACAATGGGAAGATATGGGCCAACAAGTGTCCCTCCTGCGGAACGGTTTTCGTTCCGCCCAAGGTCAAGTGCATCCATTGCTACCGGGATCCTCACGTGTGGGTGGAGCTCCCCGGTACTGGGACGGTGGATTCCTACACCATTGTCCGTTACGAGGAACCCATGCTGCACCCCCGCAAGGCGCCCTTCGTGTATGGACTCATCAAGATGGACGGGGCGGACACCTGCATGGTCCACTTCATCGACGAGATCGAACCGGAGAAGGTCAAGGTGGGCATGCGGGTCGAGGCGGTGTTCTCGGAGAACCGCGAGGGGAACATCCTGGACATATCCCATTTCCGTCCCGTCAAGTGAGGGGGTGAGCAAATGGAAAGAGTGGCTATCATCGGCGTGAGTCAGACCAAGTACACCCAGAACAACCCGCTTACCTTCGCCGAGCTCGTATACGAGGTCACCACCGGGGCGCTTGAGGACGCTGGCATCACCATAAAGGACATTGACAACGTGGTATCGGTGTCCTCGGACTTCTGGGACGGCCGGACTATCTCGAGCATGGCTATATCCGACGCCTCGGGCGCCTTCGGGAAGGACATCACCACGGTGGAGGGGGACGGTACCTTCGGGGCCCTCTACGGGCTGATGAGAACCCTCTCGGGCAGTTTCAACACCACCTTGGTGGTGGCCCACCATAAGGGAACGGAGAGCAACATGAGGGCCATCACCAACACCGCCTTCGACCCCCTGGTGGAAAGGAGGCTAGGGCTGGACGCCATTAGCTCCGCCGCTCTGCAGGCCCGTCGCTACATGACCAAGTACGGGCTGAAAGAGGAGCAGTTCGCCCTGGTGTCGGTGAAGAACCACGGCAACGCCATGCGCAATCCCCTGGCCCTTTTCCCCATGGAGATCACGGTGGAGGACGTGATGAACTCGCGCAGGATCGCCGACCCCCTCAAGCTCCTGGACTGCTCCCCGGTCACCGACGGAGCGGCGGCCGTGATCCTGGCCACCGAGCACGCCGCCAAGAAGCTGGTGCCCCCCCAGAAATGCGTGTGGGTGAAGGGCGTGAGCCACTGCGCCGATGCCTTTCGGCTGGGGGACCGGGACCTCGCCGATACCCGGGCGCTGGCGACGGCGGCCAAGCGGGCCTACTCCATGGCTGGCATCCAGGATCCGGGCAAGGAGATCCACCTGGCCGAGGTCTACGACGCCTTCTCTTACATGGAGCCCCTGTGGCTGGAGGGTCTGGGGATTTGCCCCGAGGGCATGGCTTGCGAGCACCTGGAGAGGGGGCGCTTCGACTTCTCGGGGCCGCTCCCGGTCAACCCCTCGGGAGGCAGGCTCTCCTCCCACCCAGTGCAGGTGGCCGGCCTGGCCGAGCTGGCGGAATGCGTGCTCCAGCTTCGGGGAGAGGCTGGTGATCGACAGGTGGAGGGGGCCAGGATTGCCCTGGCCCACGGGATCAACGGCATGTGTGGCCAGTCGCACTGCGTCTGGATTCTCGGGAAATAAGGGGTGAGGGCACATGGGTAAAAGGGTAGGCATCATAGGAGTCGGCCAGACCCATCACGCCTCCCAGAGG
>JAPWVA010000039.1 GCA_028275245.1 Actinomycetota bacterium | reverse complement strand
GCCCACGTCGTTATAGTGTGAGAAGGCATGGGCCAACAGCGAGTGGGCCTCATCCCTCCAGGACCCCTCACCGGAGATGGCCCACCCCCAAGCCAGGGCCGTGGCCGCCTCGCCCAGGGCCTCGGGAGGGGCGGGAGCGCCCGTCAACTTGGCTGGCAAGTAGTCATTGGCTACGTCCGCCAGCAGTCCCGTGTCTTCCATCCCATATTTCCTCAACAGCAACTCCAGGATCTGATATGACCTCCGCAGGTATTCGTCTTCCCCCGTCAGAGAATAGGCGTCCAGGAGGGCCAGGGCTACGGAGGTCTGGTCCTCCAGGTGGCCCCTTCCCAGGGCGTCATCCCCGTATACGTGGGCTACGCCGCTTCCGGGTTCGAAGGTGGAGAACACGCGCTCTAGGGCCTCCAGGGCCACCTCCTGCCAATCGCCCCGCTTCCTCGAGGCGCCCAGCCTCATCAGGACGCGGGAGGCGATGGCCGTGGACGGGAGAGAGGAAGCGGATCCACGGCGGGCTTTTCCGCTTTCTCCCTTTCCTCCTTCCCCAGTAGATAATATTCCTCCGAGGCGTCCTGGCTGGGGTGGAACAAACCCTGGCCCCCGTAGAGTGAGGTGGTGATGTAGCGGGCCGTGGGTTCCAAGGCATTCAGTAGACATCCGTCTCCCCCGGTGGCGATAGACCACTCGAGCGCCAGCAGGAGAAGCGCATTGTCCTCCAGTAACTTCTCGTAGTGGGGCTCGTTCCAGTCGGCGGTCACCGAGTAACGGAAGAAGCCGCCTTCCACCTCGTCGAAGAGCCGGGAGTTGACCATGGAGCTGAGGGTTTGGTGGGCGAAGGACAAGAAATCCTTCTTCCCTGTGAAGTGGTATGCCTCCAAAGCCAGCAGGATAGCCTCAGGCAAAGGGAACTTGGGTGCGTTGCCAATCCCCCCGTGGGGCCTGTCCCACAAGGTAAGTATCAGGCCCGCTGTCTCCAAGCTCTTCCTCCGCAGGTCGCCCACGGGTTCAAGGCGGAATGGGCCGCTCGTTTCCCATTCCAGGTCATGCCGGCGTTCCTTGTAAAGGGCATACATCCTCTCCAGGACCTTTCGCATGGTCTCCGGGGGGATGTAGGTGGAACCTGCCAGCAGTCTGCCCTCCGGGTCCAGGAAGGCGGTGGTAGGCCAGCCCCCCTGGTTGTAGCGGCGGTTGATCTCCGGTTGCAGGTCTGTGTCCACCCTCACCGGCACGTAGTAGCGGTGGATGAGCTCCCTGACCAGGGGGTCCGAGTAGGTGGTCTCGTCCATCACATGGCACCAGTGGCACCACGAGGCGGAGATGGATAGTAGCACCAGCTTACCGTCACGTTCCGCTTCACGGAAAGCTTCCTCACTCCATTCCCGCCAGCCGACGGAAGCCGCCTTGTTTTCCCGTGGCGAGAATCTCATGGGATACCTGGTTTCCAATCCCCCAGCCTTTCAATTTGTACGCCGTCGGTTTCCCACCCCAGCCCTCCCGCAGCTACTACTTTCCCCCTCTCTGGGAGCGATCTTCCTCGTGAGTGTGTATTTCCTCGCCCCGCGGAACCCTGTTCCCCCTAGACCCCTCATTCTTCATGCGCCTGTCAATATAGGCACAGGGGAATTTGCTATCCGAGCAGTGATCGCAGCACAGGGCCCCCCTCGGGACTTTGTCCGATTTCTTCATATACGCCGCCTCCTCTCTTCATTAGCGCGTTCCCTGGTCCGGTCTTTATGGTCATGGTAGAGCCGCCAAAGGTGGGATTCCATGATTCATCTCAAGAGGAGGCGTGCCAGAAATCAAGGAGCCTTCAAGGAGCCTTTCCCGTGCCTCGACGTGGATCTACATGGCTTGGTCTAGGTGGGCGTTGAGGGCGGTCACGTCGAGGATGGTGATCTTTCTGTCCTCAGAGGCTATGAGGCCCTCCTTTTTGAACCTGCTGAGGATGCGGGAGACGGTCTCCTCCGTGCTTCCCACCAACCCGGCGATGTCCCGGTTGGTCAGGGGGAAGCCGATGGAAAGGCCACACTTGTCCGAGATACCTTTCTCGCCCGCCATTTTCAGCAGGATGCAAGCGATACGCCTCTCCACCCTCTCACCGGCGATGCAGCGTTCTTTGTAGTAGGATTGATCGAGCTTCTGGGCTACCAGCCTGGCCAGGTGGAGCGAGAAGCGCGGGTCCCGGGAGGCTATCCACTGTATGTCATCCCAGCTTATACGCCACGCACGGCAATCGGAGTGAGCCACAGCGGAGTAGGAGTAAACCCCTTCCTCCTGGAGGGCCGCCTCGCCGAAGATGTCGCCGGGGTGCAAGAAGCTCATGATGTAGAGCCTTCCGTCGCCGTGGACTATGTTGGCCTCCACTATGCCCTCTTCCACCAGGTAGAAATGGGTGGCCTCGTCCTGTTCGACGAATATGTACTGGTCCTTCTCGAAGCTCTCGGGGATGAAGAGGCTTTTCGCCTCTTCCCTCAGGGCTTCGCCCAGATATCCTAAGAACTGATCCAGCTGGGATTGACTCACCTATACCTCCTCGCTCCCTTGTCCCGCTGGAAGATTATATCAGCACTTCGGCTTCACGGCATTAATCGGGGACGCGTAGCGAGTCCATTCATCGCGGGGTCAGGAGAAACTCCCTGGGCAAAAGTGGAGATCCTTCCGGCCGAAGGGACAGCACGTCGCGGACAGAGAACACCCCGGATTGCCCCGCTCAAGGGCAGCGGGAGGGCGTCAACGGTGGTCGGGGCATCTATCAAAGAACGACCTGTCCTTGCCCGTCCTCTTCACGATCCAGTCCACCTGGGCCTTGGGG
Source organism: Actinomycetota bacterium (assembly GCA_028275245.1). GTDB lineage: Bacteria > Actinomycetota > Geothermincolia > Geothermincolales > RBG-13-55-18 > JACVJK01. The sequence continues at coordinate 5,313 of JAPWVA010000039.1, read as the reverse complement.
ATGTAAGGGACGCCGCATACGCTACACCTGACCATTTCGAAGTCCTTGTGCCAGATGCGGCGTATGCCGTCTTTCTCCTTCAGCTGGATGGCCCCCGTGGGGCAGGCGTAGGCGCAGGCCCCGCAGCCGATGCAGACGTCCGAGGGCTTGTCATAAGGGGTGGCAGGCTTCTTATCCGCTCCCCGCCCAACCATGGCTATGGCGTGGACGCCCACCACCTCAGCGCACACGTGAGTGCAAAGCCCGCAGGCGATGCACTTGTAGCGTTCGCTCTCCCCCTCATCCTTGCGAAAGCGGGCCTCGGTGACCCCCTCCTTGGCAGCCATCTCCCTTATGACTTCCGAGTTAGGAACCCGTGCCAACAGCAGCTCCAGGATCCCCCTGCGGATCCGTTGCACCAGGGGGGTGTCCGTTTTCACCTCCAAACCCTGGCGCACAGGATAGTTGCAGGCGGTGACCAGCCTCATCCTGCCGCCCTGGTGGGCCTCCACCAGGCAGACGCGGCAGGAGCCTCCGCTCGAAGGAACTTCGCCATGGTAGCAGAGAGAGGGGATGTAGATACCATTCCGGCGTGCCACTTCCAGCACGCAAGTGTCTTTCTCCGCCTCGAAGACCTTCCCGTCGATGATAACGCTTATCTTTTCCATGTCACGAGACCCTCACCGCGTCGTAGGGGCACACGTCCTTGCAGACCCCACACCTTATGCACCGGGAAACGTCGATCACATGGGGCTTCTTTCGCTCGCCTGTGATACAGGTCTGCGGACAGTTCTTGGCGCAAAGACGGCAACCAGTGCATGCCTCCGGGTCTATGGAATAGGTGATGAGCGCCTTGCAAACCCCTGCCGGGCACTTCTTGTCTTTTATGTGAGCCTCGTACTCGTCCCGGAAATACCTGATGGTGGAGAGCACCGGGTTGGCGGCCGAGGTCCCCAGCCCGCACAGTGCCCCCCAGGTCAGAAGGTCGCAGAGCTCCTCCAACATGGCCAGGTGCTCCTCCGTGCCACGTCCCTCGGTAATATCGGTGAGCAGATCGAGCATCCGCGGCAGGCCGTCCCGGCAAGGGGTGCATTTCCCGCAGGATTCTTCCACCAGGAAACCGGTGAAGTACTTGGCCACGTCCACCATGCACGTGTCCTCGTCCATCACGATGATGCCGCCGGATCCCATCATGGACCCGGCCTTGGTCAGGCTGTCGAAGTCAATGGGCAGGTCTGCCAGGCGCTCAGGTATGCAGCCTCCCGATGGGCCACCGGTCTGGACCGCCTTGAACTTCTTACCTCCCTGGATGCCGCCCCCGATGTTCTCCACCAGCTCGCGTATGGAGATACCCATGGGTACCTCCACCAAGCCAGTGTTATTGACCTTACCTACCAGGGAAAAGACCTTGGTGCCCTTGGAACCCTCGGTTCCCATGCTGGCGTACCAATCAGCCCCCTTAAGTATGATCTCGGGGACGTTGGCCCAGGTCTCCACGTTGTTTAGGACGGTGGGCTTGTTGTAAAGGCCCCTCTCCACCGAGCGGATGTACTTGGCGCGGGGCTCACCCACGTTGCCCTCCACTGAGCGCATGAGTGCCGATGACTCCCCGCATACGAAGGCCCCCCCGCCTCGTATGATCTTGATGTCGAAGGAGAAGCCACTTCCCAGGATGTTCTTCCCCAAAAGGCCTTTTTCGCGTGCTGCCTCTATGGCGATGGATAGGTTGCGCACTGCCAGAGGATACTCATCTCGGACGTATATATAACCCTGGTGCGAACCCACGGCGTAGGCCCCGATTATCATTCCCTCGATCACCGCGTGGGGATCTCCTTCCATGATGGAGCGGTCCATAAAGGCGCCAGGGTCGCCCTCGTCGCCATTGCACATCACGTAGCGGACGTCGCTTTGCACCGCGGCGCACGAACGCCACTTGGTCCCGGTGGGGAAACCAGCGCCGCCTCGCCCGCGCAGGCCCGAGCGCTCAACCTCGGTTATGATGTCCTCGGGTCGCATGGTCAGGGCCTTGGCCAGCCCGGCGTAACCGCCCGCCAGGATGTAGTCGTCTATGCTGGTCGGGTCGATAGTCCCTATGTGCCTCAGGGCGATGCGTAGCTGGTGCTTATAGAAGGGAATCTCGTTGTAATGGGCCACTTGTTCCCCGGTGACCTTGTCCTGGTAGACGAGTCTCTGCACGATGCGTCCGCCTTTCACGGATTCCTCTACGATTTCCGGCACGTCTTCCGGCTTTACCTTGAGATAAAGGATGTCCTGAGGCCTCAGCACTACCAGGGGGCCGTTCTCGCAAAACCCATGGCATCCCGTGGTCTTGATGCCGAGGTTCACGTTCACTTGTAACCCCTGCTCTTTTATTACCTCGGTGAAGGCCTCGGCTACCAGCCTGGACCCATTGGCCTGGCAGCCGGTGCCGAAGCACACCAGCACCGTGGGCAAATTGGGCTTGACCGCCGCTGCGAGCTTCTGGCGGTATCTATCCAGCTCCTCTATGGAGTTAATGGTACCCATGTCCCTAACTCCCCACTTGTTTCTTGATGATGTCCATGACCTTAGAGGGGCGGTTTTGCCCGTGGTACACCTCGTCGACCAGGATTACCGGCGCCATGGCGCAGGCCCCCACGCAGTTGACGCATTCCAGGGTGAATTCCCCGTCCTCGGTGGTCCCGTTGCGCTTAACCCTCAACTCTCGTTCCAGCGTCTCCAGTATCTGGGGAGCTCCTTTGAGGTGACAAGCCGTCCCCGTGCAGACCTTGATGGTGTGCCTGCCGCGTGGCACTAGGGAGAGGGCCTTGTAGAAGGTGGCCATGGCGTAGAGCTTGCTCAGAGGGACCCCCATGACCTCGCTGAGGCGCCTCATCCCTTCTTCGGGGACGTATTGGAATTCGCGCTGGTAATCCTGGAGGATGGCCAACAATGATTCCTCTGACCTCTCGTATCGTTCTATAATCCTGTCGAACTTGCTCAATTCCTGGGTCATTTCCATCTTCCCTCAGTCCATCTCGCAGAGCTTGAGTAGTTTCTCGTACTCCTCCGTAGTGCGCTTTTGGATGACCTCAATGTCTTCATCCGTCAGGTGGCGGAATCGCCCCTGTCCCTGGATGTATTCCCGTACGGGGAGTATGGGGTCCGGTTTGTAGGTCATCCGGTATTTCCCGTACTCGCACTCGTAGAGGGGGAACACGCAGGTGTTGACGGCCAGGCGCCCGTACTTGATGGCTTCCTCCGAGGGTATGCGCCATCCCGTGGGGCACACGGAAAGGATGTGCAGATACGCCGGCCCCTCGATGGCCGCTGCCTTCTTCACTTTCTCCATGAGGTCGAAGGGGAAGCTGGGGCAAGCCGTGGCCACATAGGGGATGTTGTGGGCGATGGCTATCTTGGGTAGGTCCTTCTTTTGAGTCTGCTGCCCCTTCGACCGTTTGCCAGCGGGGCTTGTGGTGGTGCTGGCGCCCCAGGGGGTAGCGCTGGAGCGCTGGATGCCTGTGTTCATGTAGGCCTCGTTGTCCAGGCACACGTAGATGAAGTCGTGTCCCCGCTCCAGAGCACCGGAGAGCTGGCCCATGCCGATGTCAGCGGTGGCTCCGTCACCGCCCATGGCCACGAAGTTTATCTTCTTCGGGGGAAGCTTCCCTTTGCGCATCATGGCTTTCATGCCCGATTCGCAACCGGTGATCACTGCCGAGGCGTTCTCGAAGGCTACGTGAATCCAGGGAACCTCCCAGGCCGTGGTGGGCAGCGGGGATGAGATGATTTCCATGCAACCAGTGGCCATGGCCACTATGGTGTCGCGACCCAGGGCCTTCATGACCAGGCGCACGGCCAGCGCCTCCGCGCATCCCTGGCAGGCGCGGTGGCCTGAGGCGAAATACTCGCCCTTTTCCACCAGCCTGGCCGCGTAAACGGAGAACTTGTCCATGCACAACACCTCACTCGCGCACGCCATATAGGGTATATCCGGCGGTGTGGCCCGCTGTAGCCTTGGCCTTGCCCTCCAGGATGATGGCCTTGAAGTCCTCCACCCGGACATCCCGGCTGGCCAGCCCAGCCACGTAGTTCACTACCGCGGGGGCTTGCGGCCTGCGGTACAAGGCACTCCGTATCTCCAGGGCCACCGGGCCGCCGGGGCCGCCGAAGCTTATGGCGCGGTCCAGAACGATAAGGGTTTCCTTCCCCTCCGCCGCTTTATAAAAGTCATCGAAGGGGAAGGGTCGCCAGAGCCGGATTTTGATGGCCCCGACCTTCTCCCCTTGTTCTCTCAACTCGTCCACGGCCGCCATGGCCGTCTCCCCCAGGGAACCCATGGTAACTATGCAGTAATCAGCGTCATCGGCACGGTATGTCTCGATGGGATGGTACCGTCTACCAGTGAGGGCGGCCCATTCCTCCCATCCCTTGAGGCAGGTGGAATACGAATTCACCAGGGCCTTTTCCCGGGCCATCTGCGCCTCCGTGTATAACTCGGGCATGGCGAAGCACCCCATGGAAACTGGTTTGTCGGGGTGCAGGGGCTTTTCCATCCTGTATTCAGGGATGTACCGCTTTACCAAATCGTCGTCCTCGAACTCGATGGGCTCGATCATGTGGGTTAGGATGAAACCGTCGATGTTTATGGCCACCGGCAGGCGCACCACTGGATCCTCGGCCACGCGGAAAGCCCAGAAAACGTGGTCATAGGCCTCCTGGCCATTCTCCACGAAAACGTGGATCCAACCCCCGTCCCGCACCATCATGGTGTCTGTGTGGTCATTCCAGATGGAGAGCGGCGCGGATAGGGAGCGGTTGGCCAGGGCCATGACCACTGGTAGCCGCATGGCTGATGCGATGAAAAATATCTCAGCCATCAGAGCCAGCCCCTGAGCGCTGGTGGAAGTGAAGGTTCGGGCGCCCACGGCGGCCGCGCCGCAGCATACACTCATGGCCGAGTGCTCGCTCTCCACGGGGACGAACTCCGCGTCCAGTTGGCCATTGGCTACCATCTCGGCGAGATGTTCCACAATGTGGGTCTGGGGGGTGATGGGGTAGGCGGCTATCACGTCGCAGTCCGCCTGTCCCACCGCCTCCGCTATGGCGAGCGAAACCTCGATGCCCCTGCGTTCCCTGGTCATCTCAGCCTTCCTCGATCTCCATGGTGATGCACCCGACCGGGCACTCCCGGGCGCAGATGCCACATCCCTTGCAGTAGTCCAAATCGGCCTCGAAGTGCCCTTCCTCGGACCTATTTATGGCAGCGTCGGGGCAGTACAGCCAACACACGCCGCAGCGGATGCATTGTTCCTTCTCCACCACCGGACGGAGCGAGCGCCAGCTCCCCGTCTT
>JAPWVA010000038.1 GCA_028275245.1 Actinomycetota bacterium | reverse complement strand
CCCCTGGTCTTCGACGATTCCTCGGGCTTTTTGGGTGTGGCCCTCAACGGGGCCTCTCTGGCTAACCAGCTGGGGGCCAAGCCGGGAGATGTGGTGATTCTATATGCCTCGCGGTTTTCTCCCGGCGAGGAGGCGAGGGGCTGGCAGTGACCTGACCGAGGTCGTACCTACGGTGGGCCGGGACCGTTGAATCCCTGCGAAGGTGTTGTTAATATCGGTTCGGTCTCGATCGGGGATCGTTGAGAAGCCGTGGAGAGGGCCTGGGATGGCCCTATGCTCCGATGGCCCGGGAAAAGGTGAATCGGCCCAGGGGCGGGTGAGTGACGTAGGTGGCAGGTGAGGCTCGAGGAGGGAGGTGGCGGCGATCAAGGAGTGCAAGAACTTCCGGGAGAACATGGAAAGGTGCAATTGCACCTACGAACCCTGTTCCCGCAAGGGTTATTGTTGTGAATGCCTCCATTACCACCGGAGTCACGGCCAGCTTCCGGCTTGCTTCTTCCCTCCCGAGGTGGAAAGGACCTACGACCGCTCAGTGGAGAGGTTCCTGGCCACCCGGAGTTGAACTTACTCGGCAGGAAAGGTTAGGAGTCACCCGCAGTGGATCCCGGGGAGGTCATCTCCCCCGTAGCTGGCATGATCCGGGTTTTGAGGATTGAGGCAGCAGGTGGCGGTAGAGCAAGGAGGGCGAGATGGAAGAAGTCTACGTCGTGGCCGGTTGCCGTACTCCCATAGGCAGGTTCGGTGGCTCCCTTAAGGACCTGAAGCCGGTGGACCTGGCGACACTGGTGATTGGCGAGACTCTCAGGAGAGCTGGCCTGGAGGGAAGCGAACTGGACGAGATTATATTCGGCCAGGTGGCGGTCCGATACGACGAGCTTTGCATGCCCTCCCGTGTCGGGGCTCTCAAGGCGGGGGTGCCTTACTCGGTGCCGGCCAACATGGTGGGCAGGGCATGCGGCTCGGGGATGCAGGCGGTCATCGACGCCACCCGAGCCATAAAGCTGGGAGATGCCCGGGTGGTGCTGGCCGGGGGCGTGGAGAGCATGAGCAACATCCCCTATTACAACGATGACTTGCGTTTCGGCAAGAGGATGCGGGCGAGCGAGCTCAAGGACGGCCTCACCGACGTTCTCACCGATCCCTACAACGGGCTCATCATGGGCCTCACTGCCGAGAACGTGGCGGAGAGATACCACGTTTCCCGGGAGGACCAGGACGCCTATGCCCTGGAGAGCCAGCGGAGGGCCCAAGCCGCCATCGCGGCGGGGAAATTCCGGGAGGAGATCGTGCCAGTGGAAGTGGTCACCCGGAAAGGCAAGGTGGTCTTCGATACCGACGAACATCCCCGCCAGACCTCTCTTGAGGAGCTGGCCAGCCTGCCTCCCGCCTTCAAGAAGGACGGCACCGTCACCGCCGGTAACGCTTCGGGCATCAACGATGGCGCGGCCGCCTTGCTGCTCATGGCCGGTAGCAGGATGAGGGAGTTGGGCAAGGAACCCATGGCCAGGGTGGTTTCCTATGCCTACGCCGGCGTGGACCCCGACATAATGGGCATAGGACCGGTCTACGCCGTTCCCAAGGCCTTAGAGAAGGCGGGCCTGAAGCTGGAGGATATCGGGGTGGTGGAGCTGAACGAGGCCTTCGCCGCCCAGGCCCTGGCATGCATCCGGGAGTTGGGGCTGGACCCGGAGAGGACCAACATCTACGGCAGCGGCATCGCCCTGGGCCATCCCGTGGGGTGTACCGGGGTACGCATCCTCCTCACCCTGATCACTGCCATGAAGGACCTGGATGTGAGATACGGCCTGGCCACCCTCTGCTGTGGAGGCGGTCAGGGCGTGGCGGTGATCCTGGAGAGGGCGTGATCCCAGGGGCCACGGCTTTCAGGAACCACCGTCGCCCTTCCAGGGCGCCTGGGGACATTGTTGTCCGATTTGGGATCACTGGCGAGACCCCGACGGGAGGTTTTGGTTCTATCCGTGCCTTGGGGCTTCCCGGCGGTTTCATCCCAGGCCGCGGGAGGTGCCGGTAGAAGTAGTGAGGATCATTCAACGCGAGGTTTCCAGGGACAACCTGATCATGGTATCCACGGGGTCTACGTCCTCGGCTTCCACGGTAAGACGGCAGATCGCTCCGTTCCGTTTCACCTCCAGGTCTTTCCCTTCCGGCTCCAGCCTCGCACTGGTGATCCCATCCCAGATCCATCCCCGTAGCTCCACCGTGAGCGGGCCGCTTATCCCCTCCATGTTCACCAGGTGCAGGAGGATGTCCCCCCGGTGGGTGCAGGCTATGGACCTCATGCCGCGGGGAGAGATGTTCACACCGGGCACCTCGCAGCCCCGGTATCTGAGAGGGACGGCATCCGTGAACAATATTTCCCGCGGTTTGTACGCGCAGATTAGTGTAGGTTTCTGATAGAGGAAGACGCCCGGCCGGGGATCGATGAACCCGTATGGCATTGGTCTACGAAAGAGAAAATGCTCTGTAATAATGAAAATGCATTGTAATAAACTTTTATTGATAATATTAAATATATTTTGTTATATATAGCATGGCTAAAGTAGACCGATGAGGGCCCCAAGTTAGACCGATGAGGGCCCCGGAAGAGGTTATCCGAGCTCACTTCTCTTTCACGGCGACCTAACAGGAGATGGAGGATGGAAAGGGTCGGGGTTGGGGGAAAGGGATCTCCCGAGGTTTACCCAGTAAAGAAGAGCCCTGATCCCATGCTCCAGGGAATCCTCTCCTCTCCTTCCCGAAAGGGCGGGATGTTCCTTTTCCTCGGGGGGACCAGGAGCGGTAAGAGCTCCCTAGCCTTGGCCTGGTCTGAAAGGATGGGACAGGAGCTCTTTTTCTTGGCTACCGCCCAGGCCTCCGATGCGGAAATGGAGGAGCGGATACAAAAGCATCGAGAGGAAAGATCTTCAAATTGGAAGACATTGGAATGGAATGGGGAGGTTTTCCCCGGACTCCCAGCCAGCATAGAGGTGGCTCTCCTGGACTCAGTGACCCTTTTGGCCTCGGACTTGCTGATCCGGGAATGGGAAAAGAAGGGTCCCGGCCCGAGCGAAGCTCCCGGCCTGGAAATGGTCGAGAAGGTCACGGCGGAGGTTTTGCGGGTGGTGGATGAACTGAGGGAGAGGTCCCGTTTCCTGGTGGTGGTGGGAGACGAGGTGGGCATGGGGTTGGTTCCTCCCGATCCACTGGGTAGGACATTCCGGGACTTGTGTGGCGCGGTAAACCGGGAACTGGCCCGCTGGTCTGACCAGGTCTTCCTGGTGGTGGCAGGACTTCCGTTTCCCCTGAAAAGCGAGGGATTACCTGACTGAGAGAGGCCCCTTTCATCCAGCCACAGGGCTCGGAGTTCACTGGGGTGCCTGGAAGCCAGTGGAGGGCGGGACGAGCTTATTCCGGGATTTGACCGTGTGATTGGGAAAAGGGGCAGCGCTCTTACAGCGGTCGAAGGAGAAGGCAGACGTAGCAGGCATGAATGGTAAAAGCCGGTAAATAGACGGTAAAGGAGGTCAGAGGGAAAGTGGGATTGCTGGAGGCGACCATATCTGGGATCGGGGAGCTGGACTCCGGGGCCATGGCTGAAGCTCAGTCCCGCCAGGACCAGCTCACCAAGCCCCAGGGTTCCCTGGGGATGTTGGAGGAGCTCTCCATAAGGTTGGCTGGTATCTTCGGTAAAACTATCCCTCCCCTCGGGAAAAAGGTGGTGATCGTGATGGCTGGGGACCACGGCGTGGTTGAAGAGGGTGTCAGCCGGTTCCCTCGCGAGGTTACCCCCCAGATGGTGCTCAACTTCCTTAGGGGAGGAGCCGCCATCAACGTGTTGGCAAGGCATGCTGGTGCTGAGGTGAGAGTGGTGGACGTGGGAGTGGCCACAGAGGTATCCGGGCCAGGTCTAATTGTCCGGAAGGTGCGAAATGGCACGGCGAACATGACACGGGGCCCAGCCATGAGCCGGGAAGAGGCGGTGAGGGCGATAGAGGTGGGTATCGAAGTGGCCTTGGAGGAGATAGACAAGGGGGCTCTCTATTTGGCCACTGGAGACATGGGAATCGGCAACACCACCCCTTCAAGCGCCATAACCTCGGTCTTGGTAGGTGAGGACCTAGAGCTGGTTACCGGGAGGGGCACGGGCCTGGACGAGGAGGCGAGGTTAGCGAAGGTGGAAGTGATACGGAAAGCCATCGCCCTGAACGAGCCCGATCCCGGAGACCCGCTGGACGTGCTCTCGAAAGTAGGGGGATTGGAGATAGCTGGCATAGCCGGGGTCATCCTGGGAGCCGCCTCCAGGCGTCGGCCGGTGGTGATTGACGGCTTCATATCCGCGGCAGGGGCCTTGGTGGCGGCAGCATTGGCGCCGTCGAGCCAAGCGTTCATGGTGGCTTCCCACTTATCCATGGAGCCCGGGCACCGGGTGATCCTCGATAAGCTCGGTCTTAGGCCGGTGATCCACGCCGACATGCGCCTGGGGGAGGGAACCGGAGCCGCCCTGACGTTTTTCCTACTTGAGGCGGCGGCGAAGATCCTCGCCGAGATGGCCACCTTCGACGAGGCGGGTGTGTCGGGCCCAGTGGGGGAATAGGGACTAGTGGGGGACACCATGGGGAGTCCCTCATATAACCCTTCGCTAGAAGGGAAAGGGGATAAAGGACCTGCATGGGGGGGCAAGCCTCCCGGAAAGCTCCCCTTGGGATCCTCCCTGAAACTGGCCCTTGCTTTCCTCACGGTGCTTCCGGTGCCCGCGCCGGTGTCACCGGGGGAAAGGCATTGGCGCCGGGCGGTGGTTCTCTTCCCAGTGGTCGGCGTGTTCTTGGGAGGGGTCCTCGCCCTGGTGGACTTCATCGCCCGCCTGCCCGGGGAGGAGTGGCGGAGTGCCTCGGCCGCCCTGGTGCTCACGGCTTGCTTCCTGCTCACCGGAGGCCTTCACCATGACGGTCTGGCTGACGTGGCCGACGCATTCCTGGGGGCCAGGGGGCGGGAGGAGAGATTACGCATCATGAAGGACCCTTCGGTAGGTGCGCTGGGGGTCAGCTCCCTATGCCTCTATATCCTGCTGGCCTGGAGCCTGCTGAAGCTGCTTCCCACGGGCCCGGGATGGGGAGGATACCGGGCCGCATCCCTGGTCTGTGTGCCCTCGGGAGGGAGGACGGTCATGGCCTGGCTGTGCTGCCGAAGCCCTTACGCCCGCGACGAGGGCAAGGCGATGGAAGTGGTGGTCAATGCAGGAAGACGGGAGATGGCGCTGCTAGCGGTGATCTACCCTGCCATCTCGGTCTCCCTGATGGGACTGGTGGGGTCTTCCTTCTCTGCAGGCATGGCCTTACCATTGGTAGCCCTAGCGGTGGCGGAAATTATCGCCTTTTATCTCCGTAGGCAACTGGGCGGGGTCACTGGGGACTTGCTGGGGGCCTCGGGTCTGCTGGCAGAGGTGTTGCTCCTCTTGGTCCTGGTGGCTTGGCCCGCAGGGAGGTTTCCATGAGGCCGCGCTGCAGGGCAGGGATGCGCATGGTGAAGGATACGAGGGTGACAGTCCCAGGGAGGGCGGGGGAACTGGCCCTGGCCTTCTTACTGGACCGCATACTGGGAGACCCGGAAGGGTGGCCTCACCCTGTGAGGGCGCTGGGTTGGCTGATCTCCCGGCTGGAGGATGCGTTGAGGGCAAGGAACGCAGGTCCCGCCGGGGAGAGGGTGGCGGGAATGGCCGCTGCGGCGGGCCTCCTGTCCTTGACAATGGCGATAGGAAGGACGTTGGAAGTGCTATCCCGGCGCTTGCCCGCCGCCAGGGCCTGCATCGTTTACCTGACTTACTCCTGCCTGGCCTCTCGGGAACTGGAGCGCCGGGCGATCAGGGTGGCGGAGCTCCTGGACTCGGGTGACCAGGAAGGAGCGAGGATGGAGCTGAGGTGTCTAGTGGGCAGGGACACGGCGGGGCTGGACCATGCCGGGGCTTGTAGAGCGGCGGTGGAGTCGGTGGCTGAGAACGTGGTGGACGGGGTTATCGCGCCCCTGTTCTACTACGCCATCGGCGGTCTTCCCTGGATGCTCGCCCACAAAGCAGTGTCCACCCTGGATTCCATGTGGGGATACCGCCATCCTCCCTACCGGCGCCTGGGATGGGCGGGGGCTCGCCTAGACGACGTGATGGTCTTCCTTGTAGCCCGTTTTTCGGTGCTGCTCATCGCCTTGGCCTCCTTTTTGACCGAGGAAGACTGGCGGTCGGCGCTCCGGGTGGGCTTACGGGACCGACTGCTGCATCCCTCGCCCAACAGCGCCCACGGCGAGGCTACCTTCGCCGGGGCTCTGGGGGTCGCCTTGGGAGGTGGTTCCAGTTACGGCGGCAGATGGGTGGAGAGGCCGATCATAGGCGCTGAGGGTAGGGTGCCGGATACCCGGGACATAAGGCGAGCTGCCCGCCTCTCGAGGGCGGTTTCCTGGACCGGATGGACCGTGGCCACGTTTTACATCCTAGCCAGGGAGGCCAGGAGGGGAGGTCATGTTGCCCGGTCGGAGAGGGAAGGGCATTGATGGCGGTCGGGAAGGGAAGGGCATTGATGGAATCCATCATGGTATCGGATGTGGCAAAGGGAGGTTACCCCTTGCATGGGGGAGACCTCCGCTGGGCCTCCTACCGCTACGGTTTCGATCAGGGGTCTTTCTTGGACCTTAGCTGTAGCCTCAATCCCCTGGGGCCTCCCCCTTCCGCTCTGAGGGCGGCGCGGAAGGCATTGCGGCGTGTCGCCCGTTACCCGGAACCGGCGGCCGAATCGCTCCGGGAAGAGCTGGCTCGTTTCCTGGGGGTGGGAGCGGGGTCGCTGGTGGTGGGGAACGGGAGCACCGAGCTCATTCACCTGTTCCTCCGGTGGGTGGGGCCGAGGTCAGTGCTTCTGGTGGAGCCATGCTTTTCCGAGTACAGGAGGGCTGCCATGGCTGCGGGCGCCAGGGTGGAGACCTACCTCCTGCGGGCTGAGGACGGTTTTCGACTGGACCCCGACCGCCTGGCCCAGGAGGCACGGGGTCACGAGCTGGTCGTGCTGGTAAATCCTTCTAGCATCACGGGGAGGTTTTATCCCGATCGGGAGCTGGAGCCGGTGGCGCAGGCCGCAGCGGAAGCGGGGACCCTGTTTTTACTGGACCGGAGCTTCATGGGGCTTTGCGACCAAGCAGTAGGCCTGGCGGGATGGGAGGTGGTGGGCGGGGAGAGCCTTTTCCACCTCTCCACCTCCACTAAGCTCTTCGCCCTGGCCGGGCTGAGGGGTCCCGGATGGTTGGTCGGCCCCGGGGAGGTGGTGAGAAAACTGGAACTGCAATCGCCTCCCTGGAGGGTCGGGGAGCCTGCGGCCGCCGCTCTCCGCGCCGCCCTGTCGGACCGCAAATACCTGGCCCGGACCAGGCGTCTGGTGCCCCAGTGGAGGGAGAAGCTGGCCTCCTCTCTAGAGGGCCTGCCGCTCAAGATCTTTCCCTCGTCGGTGAACCTTCTCCTCCTCCGCCTCCCGGGAGGGGACGTGGGCGAGCAGTTGGTACATTACCTGGGAAGGAGGGGGATACTGGTGCGCTGGTGCGCGGATTTCCCTGGCCTCGGCCCCGAGTTCGTGCGGGTGGCGGTGGGAAGGCCCCGACAGAACCGGAGCTTGGTCCGGGAGTTAAGGAATTTTTTCGATTTACGCGGAAAAGGTGGGTTTGCGGGAGATCTTTGAAGAAAGAGGAGCTGGTTTCGGGCAGGGGTTCCCTGGACTCGGCCCCGAGTTCGTGCGGGTGGCGGTGGGAAGGCCCCGACAGAACCGGAGCTTGGTCATGAGAGGTCGGTTTCTTCAAACACGGCCATGATGCCGAGGGGGTGAAGGCAATGAGTGATATTTCAAACGGAGGAAAGCTGGGGGTTCCACACCGTGTACGAGGTCGCTGTCTGATGGTCCAGGGTACATCCTCCCACGCAGGCAAAAGCGTTATAACTGCGGCCCTCTGTCGTATACTCCGCCAGGATGGTTTTAAGGTGGCCCCCTTCAAAGCCCAGAACATGTCCCTCAATTCCTGGGTCACCCCAGAGGGCGGCGAGATAAGCAGGGCCCAGGCTTTGCAGGCCCAGGCCGCGGGCATTGAACCCCACACCGATATGAACCCCATCCTTCTCAAACCTT
>JAPWVA010000037.1 GCA_028275245.1 Actinomycetota bacterium | reverse complement strand
ATGGGCCGGCGCACCCTCCACGTGGACGATTACTTCAACCGCAAGGAAGTGTCCGCCCTGGTGCGGGGGGATGGGCCCCTGGTGGCGGAGAGGGCCATGTACTTCAACTACCTTGGCTTTTACGATGGCGGGTCCTGTGGGCATGGGACATGTACTCCCTCAAGGGAGTGGTACCTGGCGGAGGGCTACACGGCACAGAAGTTCGACACCTGGATCCTATTCTTCAATCCCGGTGAGGAGGAGGCCACCGCCCGGGTGCGTCTCCTGCGGGAGGACGGGCACCGGCGGGAGGTGGAGGTGAAAGTTCCCGCCCGGGGAAGGGCCTCCCTTTGGGTGGACCAACTGGAAGACTTCTCCTCTTGCTCCTTCTCCGCCGCCATAAACTCGGACCGGGAGGTGGTGGTGGAGAGGGCCATGTACTTCGAGTATTACGGGAAGAAAGGGGGCCACGTGGCGGAGGCCGCTCCCGTGACTTCCAACAGCTGGTACTTCGCCGAGGGTTACACCGCCGAGGACTTCGACACCTGGATACTGGTAGGCAACCCGGAGGACCGGCACGCCCGCGTGACCTTTCGGCTGTGCACCCCCGGCGGCCAAGAGAAAAGGGTGGAGGCGCTGGTGGAACCGGGCTCCCGTTACACCCTCAAGGTGGACGATTATCTTCCCTCCTCGGAGGTCTCCGTCTTCGTGGAGAGCGACGTGCCGCTGGTGGCCGAGAGGTCCATGTACTTCAGCTACCGGGGTTGGGATGACGGGTCCTGCGCCCTGGGGGTTACCCAGGCGGGGCCCAGGTGGTACTTCGCCGAGGGTTACACCGCCGAGGACTTCGACACCTGGATCCTGGTGGGCAACCCGGGAGGCGAGGAGGCCGATGTGAAGGTTTCCCTGCTCACCCGGGGAGGCCTGGCCCGGGAGCTGCGTTACCGGATTATGCCTCATTCCCGATTCACCCTCAAGGTGGACGACATCATCCCGGCGGACGAGGTATCGGCAGTGGTGGAGGAGGTGTCGGGCAAGCCCATCGTGGCCGAGAGGGCGGTTTATTTCAATTACCGTGGCAGGACGGGCGGCCACGCCTCCCAGGGGGTGCCCGAGCCCGCCGATGCCTGGTACTTCGCCGAGGGCTACACCGGTTCCTGAGGTCCCGGATGGACAATCGAGGAGGGTGAGGGTAAGGCCGGGGACCTCCGCTTTCAAGGGTCGGGGTTCCCCGGCGATGGTGCCCCATCGTGTGGGAAGTTGCGGGAGAAGGTCATTTTCGAGTTACCCACCCGGTGGTGGGACATGGGCTACTAAGTGCCCGCCAGACCGGCGTTCAGTGCCGTCCCCCCTCCCTTACTCCACGGGATACAAGTTCACCCGGAGGGGTTCCAAGCGGAGTCCCGGGGTGGGGGCCAGGCGCACCACCGCCTCGCCCATCCCGTCCGAGGAGATGGTCCATTCCAGCTCGGCGAGACTCATCCCTCCACTTTTCTCGAGCTCTCCGCGGGTGGGGAGTCTCATCCCGTAAACCCTTTCGCTGTCGTCGGAAAGGCAGGACAAGGTCAGGACCCTTTCTCCTGCCCTCTTGCCTCGAAGGCTTCCATCCAGGCGGAACCGGGCCTCAGCCCGGTAGGTCCCGGAGGGAAGAGGGAATGGGCGAGAGATCCATGACCCGTGGATCCCCGGGGAGAAGTTGTCTGCCTCCAGGCCTAGGGGTTTCCGCAGCGGGGAGGGGCGGACCTTCTCCAGCAGGAAGCAGTTCCATATGCCCTCCCGGGCGGACCTCACCTTCTGGTTTATCACCCTCTCCAGATCACCCCGGCGCACGAAGCCCAGGGACGTGAAGAGTGCAGTCCACCAATCGAAGCTGGCGGCGATAAGGTGTCCGTGGATGGGAAGGCCTCGGAGGTCACAGGTCATGTGGTGGAGCTGGGCACGGTCGATCAGGTGGTCCCGATATAGCCCGATACAGCGGGGAAGGATCTTTCCCTCCAGGCAGCCATCCGGCCCGTAGGGGTTGGCGCCGTAGGAGGGGATGGTGGCCCAAAGGTAGCGGGAAGTGAAGCGCCAAAGTCTTTTCACCACCCCCGCTATCTCCTCCGGGGAGACGTGTTCCAGCACCTCCAGCGCTAGGAGAAGGTCGAAGGAGTCCTCCGGGAGTTCCGCTCGGGCGATATCTGTCAGCATGAGCCTCTCCCGCACCTCCGGCGGGGCCTGGTCCAGGGCGTACTGGCTGATATCCACCCCCCATGCCTCCACGCTTTCCTGCAACAGGGCCAGGACCAGGTAACCTTTGGCGCAACCAATGTCCATGGCCTTTTTCGCCCCCAGCAAGTCCCGGGCCAAGAGGGCCACATCCCGGAAGTCCGGGTTTTCCCCGTAGGAGCTACCATAACCACTCTCCAATAAGGGGTTCTTATCCGAATCGAAATAGTCACTGCCGTAGAAGTCTCGGGATAGGAGCAGGTCCCTCACCTTTTCGGGGGAGGCTAAGCGCACCGCCAACCGGTTCCGGGTTCGGACCGGCAGTGTGACGAGGAAAGCGAGGAGCCTATGGAAGAAGAAACGGGCTTTAAGTAGGTAGGGCCAAGCCCGAGTCTTACCCAGGGTGGACTTGAGCAATGCTTTGAGCCTCGATTCTTCCCTTCCTTCCACCATGTCCCCTTACCGTTCCTTTTCCCGGAGACGGCCTCCATGGCCTTTGCGCTTCCTTGGACGGGAGGACATCCCGCCGGCCTGTGCGCCGAAAGCTGGCCCCCTAATACCGGGGTTCCCCGGGAAAGGGTGCCGGTAACCCACCGGGACGGGAAGTTCCCCACCCACCCTGCTTTGCCCGTTGATGCCGCTTAGGGATGGACTCGGTGGGTCTGATGACCGCCTGCCTCCCGGACCCGTTTCACCTCGCCCTTCTTGGCCTGGTGGCGCTTCCCCGCTTCCCGGGGTCAGGGCTCCCAGACAAGCCGCTCCCGGGTCATGTCTACGGGGGTATCGACCTGGATTCGCATAACCCCGTTGGGATCAGCGGGTGAACAGGTCCATCCCGGTCCCCCCGCAGGCTTATTATATTCCAGTCCGAGAGGGAGTCGCGGACCGTATGTACGATCACCCCGCGAGGCCTGGCTTTTGTCAGGTGCAAGCGGTAACGGAGTTTTCGAGGAAAACCTCCCCCGACCTTTGCCGATCGGGGCCGGGTGTATTAAGGTCATACATCATGAGAGGGACGTGAAGAGGTTCATGATTGCCAGGATGACGCAAGGATCACGGAAAAGGACCGATCATACATCATGAAGAAGAACTTAAAGAAGTTCATAGAGTATCGGGAGCTGCTATATAACCTCACCATCAAGGAAGTCAAGGTGAGGTACAAGAACTCCTTCCTAGGTTTCCTCTGGTCCATGGTGAACCCCCTCATGCTCCTGTTGGTCTATTACGTCGCCTTCGGGGTGATATTCCGTCTTAGGGCAGAGGGCATGGTCCGCTACGAGTTCTACCTCCTGGCGGGCATCCTTCCCTGGAACTTCTTCTCCCTCTCCGTGATCCAGGCGGTGGGTTCGGTGGTCAACAACGCCGACCTGGTGAAGAAGGTATATTTCCCCCGGGAGGTGCTTCCCCTATCCTACCTGTGTTCCTCGGGTTTCCATTTCCTCTTACAGGAGCTGGTACTCCTCGCCTTCCTGCTCATCTTCCGGGTCCGGCTGAGCCCCTGGATCCTGGCCTTTCCCCTGCTCCTGGTGCTGCAGGCTTGTTTCGCGGCCGGGCTCTCCCTTTTGCTTTCCGCCGTGAACGTGTTCTTCCGGGACGTCCAGCACTTCACGGATATATTCCTGCTGGCCTGGTTCTGGATGACGCCGGTGGTGTATCCCGTATCCTTCATCTTCGAGAGCCTACCCCCCTGGGCGGCCCGCATATACCTGCTCAACCCCATGGCTCACATAATGCTCCTCTGGCAGAGGATCGTCTATAATTCCCCGGTGAACGGGCCCAAGGCCGCCTACTTCTCGCCGGTGGGCTTCACTTACACGGTGGTCCTCTCCTTGCTGCTCCTGATCTTGGGGTACTGGGCTTTCTGCCGGCTGGAGGGGAGGTTCGCCGAGTTCATCTGAGGTTAGCCGAGAGCCCCACCGCCACCCCCTGGCGGAAATGGGACCGGGGATCAGGATGGGGGCGAAGGGGCCGGCTCAGGGGCAGGCGTGGAAGGGATGAGTGAGGCATGTCCGGAAGGGAGATCGGGGCGGGAGTCATATCGAGGGAGCCAGCCCTCCGGCTGGAGGGAGTGGCCAAGTGCTTCCGCCTCTACCACGACGTGAGTCGTTCCCTCAAGGAGCGGGTCATAAACTGGAGGAAGAGAGGGTACGAGCTCTTCTGGGCCCTCAAGGACGTGGACCTCACCGTTTACCGGGGGGAGACCCTCTCGGTGATAGGGCCCAACGGATCGGGCAAGTCCACCATGCTCCGGTTGATGACCGGGATCATGAAGCCCAACCGAGGCAGTATCACCACCCACGGCACCATAGCCGCCTTGTTGGAGCTAGGTGCGGGGTTTCACCCCGACCTCACCGGTAGGGAGAACATCTATCTCAACGCCTCCATCCTCGGCCTCAAGAGGAAGGAGGTGGACCGCATCATCGACGAGATCATAGAGTTCTCCGAGCTGGGCCCCTTCATCGACAACCAGGTGAAGAACTATTCCTCCGGGATGTACGTACGGTTGGGTTTCTCCATCGCCATCAACGTCAATCCCGACATACTCCTCATCGACGAGGTGTTGGCGGTGGGGGACGCCTCCTTCCAGACCAAGTGTATAGACCGCATCCTTCGCATGCAGAGGGAGGGAAAGACCATAGTCTTGGTAACCCACAACGCCGACATAGCTGCCTCCATCTCCGACCGCATCCTGTGGCTGGAGAAGGGGGAGGTGAAGATGTTGGGGGACCCCCGAGAGGTCTCCGACGCTTACTTGCGGGCTATGAGGACCCGCCCGGAAGGGAGCGAGTTCGGTACCCGGGAGATAGTCATCGGGAAGGTGGATATCCTGGATGGGGCGGGCAACCCGGAGATAAGGTTCTCCACCGGGGACGCCATGGTGATCCGGCTGCGGTACCGGGCGGAGAGGAGGGTGGAGGACCCCGTCTTCGGGTTCGGGATCTACGACCATATGGGACTGATGGTGTACGGAACCAACACCCGGTTACTCAAGGTGGATATACCTTACGTGGAGGGGGAGGGGACGGTGGAATTCCACCTGCCCAAGCTAAACCTGCTGGACGGTAGGTATTACCTGAGCGTGGCCGCCCACACCCGGGACGGCCAGGTGAACTACCACTGGCTAGATAAGCTCTTCTTCTTCGACGTGGAATCGCCGGGGAGGGAATCGGGTTACCTGGCCATGGACTGCCGGGTGGTGCTGCACGCTCCTTCCTGAGCGGGAACAGGAAAAAGAGTATGTGAGACAAAAGATATCTTGGGTACGACCTTTGGAGGGGCTCGCTATCGAGGACGGAGGATTGGACCGATGACAAGCGAGGATAGGTCGCCCGCTACGGTAGATGGGACCGGGACGGTGCGCATCCCCGAGGACCTGGAAGGCATCGACGTGACCTCCCTTATGGAGGAGGTGAGGGATAGGGCCCGGCGAAAGGTGGAGGCTGGCCTTTACCGGGAACGAGAGCTCTCGGACTTGGAGAGGGAGAGGACGGCGAGCGGGGATTTCCAAGCCGCCATGGACCCCCTGCACGAGCTGGTGTTCGTCACCGACATCGCCCGCCAGTACGCACAGGTGACCAGTCACTACCCCATCGGGGCCAGGAAGGGGCCGGTGGGATGGGCTTTCCTCCTGGCCAAGAAGGTCATCCGGCGCTTCATGACCCCCTATATGGACGCCGTCTTCCAGAAGCAAAGGGAGTTCAACGCCCAGGTAGTGAAATCCCTAGATCTTTTCGCCGAGATGATCAAGCGGGAGCGGGAGCGGAGTTACCACGGGGGGATGGACCGTTACACCGCCTGGGTGGAGTTGGGGCTGGCCGAGGAGGACTTTTCCGGCCTGCAGGAGGCCCTGGAGGTTTTCCCGCCGGCCGAGGAGATCGTGGAGCTCTACTCCGGGAGGGGCGAGTTCCTCGAGGAGGCCGCAGGGTCAGGAAGGAAGGCTTACGGAGTGGAGCAGGACCCAAGGCTCATTCGCATCTGCCAGCAGAAGGGTCTCAAGGTACTGGAGGCGGACCCCCTGGATTACCTGGAGGGACAGGAAGCGGACTCCCTCTCGGCCGTATTCGTGAGGGATATGGGGGAGAGGAATGAGCTGAAGCACCTCTTGTTCTTGGTCGGAGCCCTCGGGTCACGGATGGAGAGGGGTGGCACGGTGGTGGTGTTGAACCACCACCCCCGCTCTGTGCTGGGGACCGAGGAGGCCTACCAGGACCCCAGCATCCTCCGGCTGGTGCACCCGGAGACCATGGCCGCCCTCTTCCGTCAGGCCGGTTTCGAGGAGGTAAGGGTCTCGCTCTTGGGGGAATTCGACCCGGAGAGTAGGAGGCTGTGGGAGGAGCACCTCTCCGGGGTAGGGCTGGACCTGAGCGGACTGGCGGATTCCTTCTTCGCCCCCCGTAGGTACTTGCTGGTGGCCAGGAGGTGAGAGATTGAAGGCGGAAACGGTGGCCTTCATCCCGCCCCGGTACGGCCTGGGCCTGGTGGGAGGGGCAGAGAACCTCACCCGGATGCTGGCGGAGGAGTTGCACCGACGAGGGTGGCCGGTGGAGATCCTCACCACCTGCGGCGTGGACGCCCACTCCTGGTCCGACACGGGGGATTATCGCCCCGGCGTCGAGGTGATCAACGGGATAACTGTGAGACGTTTCCTGCAGACGGGAAGAAAGTACACCCGGAAGGTTTACAGGATAGAAAGGAGGATCCTGCAGCGCAAAAGGGTTCCCTTCCGGGACCAGGAGTACTGGATCTACAACGTGGTTAGCTGCCCCGACCTGTGCCGGTATCTGGAGGAGAACCGGGACAGGTACCGGGCTTTCGTTTTCATACCATACATCTTCGGGACCACCTATGCGGGGATAAAGGCAGTACCGGAGAAAGCCTACATCATCCCCTGCCTGCACGACGAGCCCTACGCCTACCTGGAGGCCTTCCGGCGCATGATGCACTCGGTGAGGGGGATAATGTTCAACACGCCGCCAGAGGAAGATTTGGCCCGCCGGATATACGGACCCGGCCTGCGGGGTAAGGTGGTGGGTGGGGTGGCGGTCTCTCCATATTACGCCGACGGCGAGCGATTCCGTCACAAGTTCTCCATCTCCGGCGACATCATACTCTACGCCGGCAGGAGGGAGATCTTCAAGAACACCCCCCTCCTCGTGAGGTATTTCTGCAATTACCTGGAGAACGGGGGTAGGGAGGCCAGGCTGGTCCTCATCGGCGCCGGGTCAGTGGAGATACCCTTCAGCTTCCGAAGCCACGTCATCGACCTGGGGGGGCTTAGTGAGAGGGACAAGAGGGACGCCTTCGCCGCCGCCACGGTGGTCTGCAACCCATCCACCAACGAGAGCCTTTCCATCGTGCTCATGGAGGCATGGATGCGGGAAGTACCCTGCCTGGTTCACGGGGGCTGCGCCGTCACCCGGTACCACGTGGAGAAAAGCGGGGGCGGGCTCTGGTTCGAAGACTACCCCACCTTCCACGAAGCGCTGGAGACCCTCCTGGCGAACCCGGTCCTCCGGCGGGAGATGGGAAGGCGGGGCAGGGAGTATGTGGAAGTCAACTACAACTGGGACCGTATAGTGGAGGCCTTCGAGGAGGTACTCCGGGAGGGGGAGGCCGCAGGATGAGGGTCCATCAGATCGTGCCCCGTCTGGATGAGGGCGACGCGGTGAGCCACCAGGCCCTGTCCATCCACTTCTTGCTCCGGAAGTGGGGCTTCGATTCCCGGATCTATGCCACCGGGACGGACGGGTTCGGTAAGCGCTACGCCGCGCCCGACCGGGATTATGTCCCCTTCATGAACAGGGAGGAGGACCTCCTCGTCTTCCACTACCTCCTCTATTGCGGCAACGTGGAGATGTACCTCAGGAGCAAGAACCGGAAGGTCCTTGTCTACCACAACATAACCCCACCCGATCACTACAAGGATTTCCACCTTCCCTTGTACCAGGCCTGCCTCCGGGGAAGGGAGATGCTCCCCTCTCTGGGGGAGTGCGAGCTGGCCCTGGGGGACTCGGAGTACAACCGGAGGGAGCTGGTGGAGGCGGGCTTCCCTGAGGAGAAGACGGGGGTCCTGCCCATAAACCCCACCACCGGGAGGCTGGACGGGGTGAGGGAGGACCGG
>JAPWVA010000036.1 GCA_028275245.1 Actinomycetota bacterium | reverse complement strand
GTGTTGAATCCTGTGCTAAAATTACAGGGAATTTCCACGGAGGGGTTTGAAATGCCGAGGCAAACGGCCTCCAAGCCTACCGACGAGCAACTCGTCGCGGCATATTTGGAGGGCGACCAGAAAGCCTTCGAGGAGCTGGTCGAAAGGTACAAGAACCGCATATACAACCTGGCCTACCGGATGCTGGGCAATGCCGAGGACGCCTACGACCTGGTGCAGGAGGTCTTCCTGCTGCTGGTGCGGAAGTTGCCTTCCTTCAGGGGAGAGTCCAGGTTCTCCACCTGGCTCTACCGGGTGGCGCTCAACGCCTGCTATGACCGCGCCAGGAAGGGCCGCAACCACCTCTCCCTGCAGGAAAGCCCGGGTGAGGACCTCCCGGAACTGGGCGAGACCCTGGCGGACGATAGAGCGGTCTCGCCCGAGGAGAACATGGAGAGGGCAGAGATAAGGAGCAGGGTGCAGGAGGCCATATCCAAGCTCCCCCCCAAATTCCGGCAGGTGGTGGTCCTGCACGACATCCAGGGCTATGACTACCGGGAGGTAGCCGAGATACTGGGTATATCCCTGGGGACGGTGAAATCTCGGCTGAACCGTGCCCGCAACCGCCTGGCCCGGGAGCTCTCGGGCTATTGGGCGGAAAGCGCTGGCACAAGGGAGCTGGGTCCGGAAAAACCGGCTAGCCAGGGAGCCGGTCCTTGATCGGCCCTCCGGGAGGCCGATATGCCGCCGGCAGGGAGAAGGGTTCCGCTGGCCGGGACGGGGAACCCAGCCGGGATGGAGGGGCTCGCCCTCTGGCCCGTGGCCTCCAGGGCCTGCTCACCAGCTTGCCCTGGAAAGGCGGTAGGAGCCGGATAGTGCACCGGAACCGGGCGGGAGGACCATACTTCCCGAGGGTCGCGGAGAGGAACTCCCAAGGCCACTCCGGGCATCAAAGCCCATGGAGGGTGAAAAGGAGCGTGGACCCCGTGCCTGGAGGAATCATTCCCTTCCCCGGGGAAGGCGAGTCGCATAGACCGGCCCTCCCGGGGGCCGGAAGGTTCCGCCAGCGGCGTCCAGGCAGGAGGTAGGAAAGGTTGAGATGCAGTAAGGCCAGGAAGCTCCTGGGGGAATACATCGACGGCGAACTGCCCCCCGCGAAGAGGGAGGACTTGGAGAAGCACGTAGCCGGATGCCCCGAGTGTTCATCCCGGGAAAGCCTCCTCCGGAACCTCCTTTCGGAGCTGGCCTCCCTTCCCCAGCAAGTCCTCTCCCCCCAGCAGGAGTCCAGGTTGAGGGCTACGCTGGCCAGCAGCTTGGCAAGGCCTTCCCAAGACGCCTACCTGGGTCACGCCCCAGGTGGCGGCCGCCGCGCCATCTCCCGGTACCCGGCCACGGTGGCCGCCGCGGCGGCGCTCATCCTCTTCGCGGCGGGCCTCGCCTACGGGCTGGTATCCATCCGGGCCCACTCCAACCAGGGGGAGGCGAGTAGGCCCACTGCGGTGGCGGAAACCCCCGAGGCGGAACGCGGCGCACGCTTGGTGCAGGCCCTGGTGGAACCCTCCGGGGAAGAGGTGGAACTGCCGGTGGAGCCGGTGCTGGACCTGTCCGGGCGGCAGTTCCAGGAAGGGGACCTAGCCGCTTTCTCGGGCGACCTAACCGCCAGGCTCCAGTTCTACTCCGCTTACTGGTACCCGCTGGGTACCTCCGACCACGCCGGCGAAGCCCTGGAAGCCTTGAGGGAACTGGTAATACGCTCCCTCTTGGGCAGGGCCTCCGGGGTGGACGCCTCGCGGCTGGAGGGGATCCTGGAGGCCGTGATAACCCGTCTGGAGGGGACCAAGGCGCTTCCATGCTACGTGGCCTACGTCCTCTGGGAAGGTAAAAGGCCTGCCTGGCTCGTCTCCCTTTCCACTCCCGGTGACGCCCTGGCGCTGGGCGACGTGCTACTGGGATTGGACGCCTCCACCGTGGAAGCGGGGTCTCCCACCGGCAAAGCCACCTACGGCACCCCCGGCCGGGAGGGAGCCCTCAACTACCTGTACCATCTCCTCCTGCCCGCCCGGAAAGGCGCCGGTGACGCGGAGAGCGCGGTCCGTTCCGCGGTCAACCACCCTGTGAAGGCGGGAAGGGAAGGGGAAACGGTCCCCGGACTTCCACCCGACGAGAACGTCTCACAGGATGGCGAAGGGGAGGAGATACGGGACCTGGTGGAAAACAGGCTTCGTGCCATTTCCCCTGCCTGGGGAGGAGATGTCCTGTTAAACGCCTGGGAGAGCGGGGACTACGCGGCCGTCCTGCGTATGATCACCTCCGACTGGCGGGGCTTCTACGAGGCGGCTTTGGAAAGGCGAGACCTCCGGCTGGTACCCCGGCTTATATGGGTCGCGGACGCGTCCACCGGGGAGATACTGCATCCCTCGACAATAACCCGCTGAGACGCTGCTCAGCGGTCCCACCCCCTTTCGCCCCAACTCGTCTATCCATTATCCTCTGTCTCGTTTATCCATATCCTCCGTCTCGCCCTTTCGCCCCGCTCCCGCGGGCGGCCCAGGCCCCGCCGGTCAGTGCCTTGGCCTGGCCCCCGGACGCCCTATCCACCATCCCCCTGGCAGTACCTCCCGGGCGGAAATCCCGCTGAGAGCACCCCCTAGGCGAGGAAAGGGCTGGTCAGGCATCCTTCGCCCCGTTCTTCCGCCGGCTTTCCCGCCGCCCCCGAGAGAGATGGTCCCTACTCCTGGTCCCCCGGTTCACAGGTCACATGACGCCGGCCCCACCCGGGGCAGGGGTAAGCGGTAGGCTCCCGCACACCGGAGCTCATCGAAACCGCCGGAGCAGGTCATATCGGGAAAGCCCAGGGTGGGATGAAAGGGGGCGCCGGCGGTCCCGGCAGGTTCGGGCCTGAGAAACGGGCCTATCTCTACCACCAGGACGGGAAGAAAAGGGGGCGCCGGCGGTCCCGGCGCCCCCGTCCATCTGCCGACCCTCAGAAGCAGAACAGCTGGTTGGGGTCCACTTCCTCCCGGAGGATGCGCAGCTCTTCCTCGGTGGGCTTGGGGGTCTCGTGAACGTTTTCGTCGATGAGCAGCTCGAAACCGGTGAACTGCTGGATGAGCTCCGGGGTGACCCCAGGGTGGTAGGAGAGGAGCTTCATGCGGCAGGTCTCCTCGTCGAAGCCCATCACCCCCAAGTGGGTGATGACCCTCCAGGGCCCCCTCCCCGGAAGCCCCGCCCGCTCCCGGGCGCCGGGACCGTCCAGAAAGCCCGGGGTAGTGATGTAATCCACCCGCTCCGGAAGGCGCTCGGGGAGATGGAGCCCCATGAATATGACCCTATCGCAGAGGGAGGCGATGTCATTTGCCCCGCCGGAGCCGGTGAGCCTGACCTTGGGATTGTGGTAATCCCCGATGCAGGTGGCGTTGATGTTTCCATACATATCTATCTGTGCTCCCCCCAGGAAACCCACGTCCACATAGCCTGCCCGGGTATGGCCGAACACGGAGGACATGCTCAGGATCACGGGTGCCTTGTAATAGGTCCAGGGGCAAGACACGGACCAGGGGAGCTGGCGGGGCTCCGGGTCGATGGCCCCGCACTCGTAGACGGCCATCATGTTGGGCGCGTGCATCTTCTTGGCCAGCATGGCCCCCACCAGGGGAAGTCCGGTGCCGACGAACACGCTCTCCCCGTCCTTCAGCATGCGGGCGGCCACGCAGGCCAGGAGTTCCCTCGGCGTGTACTGGATATCGGACATCCTCTTCACCTCCGTCCCTAAATGGCCCTCTTGGCCACCTCTTCGTACCTCCACTCCCTCTCGCCGCCTATTCCCCAAGTGCCCAGTCCGTAGCAGGCGGCGTCGCAGGCCAGGTACTCCAGCTGCTTCACGTACTCGAGCACGTTCATGCCCTCCTCCTCCGCGGCCAGCTGGAGCATCTCGAAGTGGTCCTTGGTGCCGAGGATGTACTTCTCGTACCAATCGCGGGTACCTTCCTCGGTCTTCCACTCCACCCGGACCACCCGCTCCTGGAGGCGACGGTCGAAGTAGTACATGCCGGGCATGTCTCCCGGCCAGGCACCGTAAGGCACCTCGCACACCGCATCCACGCAGTAATGGGGCACGATGGTCTGGTAGGGATTGGACCGGATGTCCTCAGTGTCCACGATCCGCTCGCAGGTGAGGATGACCTTGCGGGCGGCCACGGCGATGGCCGTGTCATTCACGGAAGGACCGAGTATCCTCCCGTTACCGTACTTGTCGGCGAAATGCACGTGGATGATGGCCACGTCGGGATACATGGCGGGCACCAGGCATACCGGCTCGCCGGTCCAGGGGTCCTCGGCCAGCTTGATGTAGGGGTTGGTCTTCATGATGTCGGTGCCCAGCATGGACTTGCAGGCCACGTAGTTCAGTCCCTGCTCCGCCGCCCTCAGGGCCAGGGCCAGACCCCCGTGGCTCCACTCAGAGAAAACCTTGAAGGTGCCCCTCTCCACGCCCCGGCGGAAGGGGGAGATGAGGCCCCTCATCTCCACTCCTACGTAAGCCACGTGGGCGCCCTCCATGCCCCCGAACTCGTGCCAGACGGTATTCAGGCCGCCCGGGGTGAAGATGCCCACGAGGTTCTTCTTACGCTGACGGCCGATCTCCCAGTAGGCGGCCATGGGACCCCGCACGTACGAGAAGCCGGTCTCGATGATGGAGTCACCGTCCTCCACGTACTTGGCCACAGCCTCCTGGAGGGACATCCTCTTGTCCACCTTGGCCCGGGTCTTCTTGAGCTTCCACTCCCTGGCCAGCTTGTGGTCGAACAATCTGTCGTTGGCGTGGCTCATGCTGCCTCAACCTCCCTTACTCTGGAATCGCCGGAAACCTGCCTCCATGACAGGCTACCTCCCTGGATGAAATGGGTTGCGGTCCCCGCCACCCGGCCAGCCGAAATGCCTCCGGGCACGCAAGCAGGAAATCCGTCGGGGGAATGTTTGAGGGGAAAGGGAAATGCCCAAAGAGGTCAAAAGATGCCGTCTCCAACAGGTTCAAGATACGGGTTGCAGTTGCTTCTGCCAAGCCAGCTCCTTCCCTTATGGCGTTTCCTGGTACAAAGTCGACTGCGAACCCGCCCGGGTACAGTATGTACTGCCCCACGCAAAACCAACCTATTATAAAACCATGTTCCGGTCACTTGTATACCCTTTCCAACCTATTCGCTTAACACCTCTTTGGGATGGGAACCCCCTTAGCTTAATACCTTGCGCTTAATACCCGTTGGAGAGGGAGGCTTGTTCTCGGGGTCCAAGGTGAGCTCCCCGGGGATCCATCGGATCCCAAGGCGGGCCGGCCGAAAGGGGGCTCCCTGTGGAGCTCCCAGGAACGGGCAGGCGGGTCTCATTTCCCGGAACGGGTAGGCAGGTCTCATTCCCCAGCGGGTGGTTATGATGTATTCTTGTCCGGTCGGAAGGCAAAGCCCGCCCTCCACCACCGTCGGCGTCCCGGGAGGCCGTACCGGTTCGGGAAGCACCATTTCTTATAGGTCAAGGCGGATACGGGAAGCAAGCGCCGGCAGGTCACAACCACCCATGGCCGGGGGCATCTGTGACCTGCTTATGGTCGGGATCGGAGCGGTGATGGGATGCGAAAATGGCGGTGACCGGTAGCGAGGATAACCGTTAGCAAGGCAAGCCTTACCCCGGGCGCTCATTCCCAGGCGGGAAGGGAAAGGCTCTTCCGGGGGCAGCGCGTAAGGAGTTGGGTGGCCCGCGGACAGGTTCAAGGGACCGGGCCAAGGAAGCGGCGGGGCGGTGACAGGATGCACGAGATGGCGGTAACCGAGAGCATAGCCTCCATATGCTTGAGGCACGCCGAAAGGCACGGGGCGAAGCGGATACTGCAGGTCAACATCCGGCTGGGCGAGCTCACCGGCATAGTCGACCGTTATGTGGCCTTCTACTGGGACATGGTCACCAGGGATACCATCGCCGAGGGGGCCCGGCTCCACTTCACCAGGGTGCCGGTGAGGGCCCGCTGCAACCGCTGTGGCCAGGAATACCCGGTGGGCCAGGACCTGGACCTCACCTGCCCCGGCTGTGGAGAGGTGGACTCCGAGATCGTGTCGGGAAAGGAGTTCACGGTAGAATCCATAGAGATAGAGTGAGGAGATACAGCGAAAAAGTGAGGAGATAGAGTGAAGCATGGCCCAGGAGAGGGCTTCCTCCTCCCATACCTTGAGGAGTCTGGGCGCGAGTGCGCCAGGGAGGGGTCAGCGCCGAAGAAGCCCGAGTTAGGCCGAAAAGGTCGGGGCAATTAAGGGGGTTGATCGCCAAGGGAGTGGATCAAACGAACAAAACGCCCAGGCGCCGCGACCCGGGTTACCCGCCGGGGCGGGCGGGACGGAAAACCACGAGGTGAAACCAGGGAAATGAAGGCACAGAAGGAGACCGGGAAGCCTTCCCTCCCGGGGTCACGGAAAGACACGAGGTGAAGCCTTGGAACTGAGGGTATTGGAAGGGGTGTTCGACGCCAACCGGAAGATAGCCGAGGAGAACCGGGAGCTCTTCCGGAAGCACGGGATACTGGCCGTCAACCTCATGGCCTCGCCCGGCGCAGGCAAGACCTCCCTCATCGATCGCACACTGGCCCTGCTCAGGGGCAGGGTGAGGATGGGGGTGATAGAGGGAGACATAGCCTCCAGCGTGGACGCGGAGAGGGTCAAGGCCCACGGGGTGCCGGTGGTCCAGATAAACACCGGAGGAGCCTGCCACCTGGATGCCGCCATGATCCGTCAGGCCCTGGACCACCTCCCCCTGGATGAGCTGGAGCTCCTGATCGTGGAGAATGTGGGAAACCTGGTCTGCCCCGCCGAGTTCGACCTGGGGGAGTCCCTGAAGGTCACCATCCTCTCGGTGGCGGAGGGCCACGACAAGCCCCTCAAGTACCCCCTTATCTTCACCCAGACCGATGCCCTGGTCCTAAACAAGATGGACCTTTTGGGGATGGGAGACTTCGACCTGGGGGCCCTGCGGAACACGGTCCTGAAAATGAACCCGGATGTCACCATCTTCGAGCTGAGCTGCCGCACCGGACAGGGGCTCGAGGAATGGGCAGGCTGGCTCGAGCGGATGGTCCGGGGGCGGGAAGGCCATTCCTGAAAACCTGGCCCCGAAAACCATCCAAAAGCGCCAAAAACGGAGGTCTTGGCAGGGGTTAAGGGCTTCCCTCCTCCCCATTACCCCACGCCTACCGCTTCAAACACGCCTACCGCTTCAAAAACGGGCAAGCTAGGCACAGGATGGGGATCGGGGAAAAATCCCATGCCGATGGCGAGACCCGGTCCCGGACCTTTCCCGCGAGGGAGAATGTGCTCACCTGGCAAGGAGCAGGGCTACCAAAGCCAGGGAAAAGGCCAACCGGTAGATCGCGAAGGGCGCCAGTCCTCTCCCCCTGAGCCAGCGGAGCAGGTACCGGATGGCCAGTAGACCAGCCACGGCCGAGGAGAGGGTCCCCACCCCCATGGCCAAGAGGTCCCGGGCGGTGATGCCCTCGGATATGAGCCCTGCCGCCTCGAAGACGCCCGCCGCAGCGATGACGGGAACGGACATGAGGAAGGCGAAGTCGGCGGCGTCCTCCCTCCGCAGGCCGGCGGCCCTGGCGGCACACATGACGGCACCGGAACGGGAGACCCCCGGGGCCAGGGCCAGGGACTGGGCCATTCCCATGGCCAGGGCCCTGCGCCAGTCCACCCCCTCCAGGGTGAGGGCGGAGGGAGCCAGGGAATCCACCGTCCAGAGCAGGATCCCGAAGGCGCCCATGAAGGCCGCTATGGCGAGGGGCATGCCTTGCAGCTCCTCGGATATGCGGGAAAACAGGGCCCCGATGGCCAGGGCGGGAAGGGTGGCCAGCAGGAGCATCCAGGCCAGGTGCGCCTCACCCTGCGGCTCCTCACGGCGAAGAAGGCTCCTCCACCAGGCCCCCGCCAGCGAGAGGATGCGTCCCCGATAATGGATGACCACCGCCGCCAGGGTCCCCAGGTGCAAGGCCACGATGAAGGACGTCCTGGGACCGCCCCAGCCCGTGGCTTCCAGGACCAGGGCCAAGTGCGCCGAACTGGAGATGGGCCAGAACTCGGTAACGCCCTGTAGCACTCCCAGGAGCAGGGCAGTGACCGGGTTCACGGGCCTTCCCCCCCGGGGCCTCTGCGGCCCGCCAGGTCCTCCGCCCTCCTGGCCAGCATGGCCGCCACCTTCACCGCCCTCTCCGGGCTGGTGTAGACGCACAGCCTGTCCCCCCCGCAGGATCCCCCCTCGAAGAGCTCGTCCTCCCTTTGGGGCATCCCCACGGTGATGATGGGCTTTC
>JAPWVA010000003.1 GCA_028275245.1 Actinomycetota bacterium | reverse complement strand
TCAACCTCACCTTCAGGATTACGCCCAGGAACCCACCCTCCCCCAGAGCCAGCACCTCCCACCCCTTAGTCTCCAGCAAGAAGCGGAAGGAGGAAAGGAAGGAGGAAACCGCTTCATCCCCTGCGTCCCTTAGCTCCACCAGGACCTCGCCCTCGAGGTAGCTCCCCGGGGGGAAATCCCCCGCGGAAAGGGCTAGGTCCGCTGAGAGGGCCGGCTCCGCCGCCAGGATGGGGAGGGAGGGGACCGGCATTCCCCGGGGGGAAAGGGAAGAAGGCAACGCCAGGAAGGCAGCCACTAGAAGGGTGAGCAAAAGGGCGAGAGGCCGCCGCCGGGGGTAATCGTTGCCCGTGATTCCCCTCGCACCGCCGGGCCTGCCCCGGGAAAGGAGGAAGCCGTGGGCCCGGGCCTTCCCGGCCCACCCGAGCTTTTCTCTCCAGTCCCTATCCCGGCAGGCCATCGGTTCCCTCCGGTTTCGCATCCCTTCTCTTTCCACTACGCCGGGGCGCAGGTCCGCCGCCCCGAAATGTCTCTTGCCCGCCTTTTAAGACAACCCGGTCAAGCAAAGGCAATGAACGTGTCAAGGCGCCATTAACGGGGCTCACGACCTAGGGCTTTCAGTTCTGGCTAAACAAAGAACACCTCCGACGTCCTACCCCGACTACCTCTCTCATCCACAGACCATGGGCGGGGGGCTCGTCACCCGGTCCAAGAAGCCGTCCCACAGCCAGCTCTGCTCGCCTTCCCCGGGGTCGGTACCTCCCCGATGGATCCTTGCCGAGTCTCCTCAGGTCCCCACACGGGAGATCTCGGCCCCCACCGATCTAAGCTTCTCCTCGAAACTCTCGTATCCCCGGTCCACGTGGTGAATGTCCAGCACCTCCGTGACGCCCTCCGCCGCCAACCCGGCCAGCACCAATGCCGCCCCCGCCCTCAGGTCGGTAGCGCAAACCTCCGCCCCGCTCAGCCTTCCCACCCCCCGCACCACCGCGTGCTGCCCCTTTATCTCGATGTCACACCCCATGCGGTTGAGCTCCCCCACGAACATAAACCTGCTCTCGAACACGTTCTCGGTTATGACGCTCACTCCCTCCGCCAGGCTCAGCAAAACCATCATCTGGGGTTGCAAGTCGGTGGGGAATCCTGGAAAGGGCAGGGTGGCCACGTCCACCGCGCGGTACCTCTCGTTCCCCCTTACTCGGAAACCGTCCTCCCTCTCCTCCACCTCTACTCCCGCCTCGGCCATCTTCTCCAGGGCCAGCCGGAGATGAAGGGGGTTCACCCCCTCCACCTCCAGCTCCCCCCGAGTAACCGCTGCGGCCAGGGCGAAGGTGCCCGCCTCGATCCTGTCGCCTATGGCGGCGTGGTCGGTGCCCTTCCCCGGGAGGCCTCCTTCCACCTCCACCAGGGGGGTCCCCGCCCCCCTCACCTCCACGCCCAGGGAGCGGAGGAAATCCGCCAGGTCCTGTATCTCAGGCTCCCGGGCTGCGTTCTCGATGCGGGTGATCCCCTCCGCCCCTACCGCAGCCAGCATAAGGTTTTCAGTAGCGCCCACGCTGGGAAAATCCAGGTAGATGTCCCTTCCCCGCAGGCGTCTCGCCCTCACCCGGATGTAGCCATGCTCCGTGATCACCTCCGCCCCCAGCATCTGCAGGCCCTTGAGATGCAGGTCTATCTTCCTGGCCCCGATGTTACAGCCTCCCGGGATGGCCACCGCCGCCTCGCCGAAGCGGGCCACTAGGGGCCCCAGGACCAGGATGGAGGCCCTCATCCTGCGCACCAGGTGGTAGGGGGCGCGCCTTCCCTCGAACTCCCCCGACCTTATCCGCATCACCGGGCCCTGCCAATCCACCTCGGCCCCCAGATGACGCAGCACCTCCGCCATGGTCTCCACGTCGGTGATGCGGGGTACGTTGCGGATGACGCATTCCTTGGGTGTGAGCAGCGAGGCCGCCATCAGCTTGAGAACTGAGTTCTTGGCCCCACTCACCCTCACCTTGCCCGAAAGGGGTCTTCCCCCCCGTATGACGAATCTACCTCCCATGGCGGCCATTAACCTAAAGCGACGAAGAAACCACCGCGGGTAGTCCGCGGGAACCCGGCTAATCCCGGGTCCATGGGGATGATAACACCTACCGAGGATAACGTGATGGAGTCGTCCCGTGGAACCCTCATGGTTACCCGGGAATGCGGTGGAGTTGGGAATCAGGTTTCACCCCTGATGCGAGCCAGGCGGGCCTCCGCCTTGCGCTCCAGAGCCTTCTTCACCTTCTTGAGGCGGAAGACGTCCTCCCTGGCCCTCTCCTCCAGGCTCATATGGATGAACTTTATTTGCTCGTCGAAGTCGGGGATGACGATATTTTCCAAGGCATTCACCCGCCGGTTGGTCTTGCGCAGCTCCTCCCCTAGACGCCGGAGCTTGGTCTCGATGTCGGCGCTCTCGATTATTACGTCTATGATCTCCTCGAACTTTTCCGCCACCGAATCCACCCGGCTGGAAACCCCAGTCACACCGTAACCTCGCTTGTAGACCGGCTTCATGGTGCTCTGTCCCTTGCGGATGGTAGGTATAGGCACCCCCATCACGTGGGTACCCGTGACATCCACCAGTACCTCACCTTGGGTGGCGAAGGAGACCGAGCGCACCGTCTGCCCCCCCTCCTTGGCCTTGGCCATGGCCAGCTCGTACTGGGCATCGGCGGTGACCCTCTCCAGGCGCAGGGAGAGGCGCATGGTCTCGTCTATGATGGGCATGAACTCCCGCAGCAAGGCGTCCCTTTTCCGCTTGAGCAGGTTCATGCCCTGCTCGGCCAGGTTACGGTTCACCTTGAGGCGGAGTAACTCGCTCCGGGTAGGCCTTACCTGTTCCATTTCCCTTAACGCCTCTTCGCTCCCGGGAAAGCCTGCCTCAACCCTCGCTGATCACCAATTCCTGAGCCTTCTCCGGGTTGTAGTACTTCTCGATGTACTCTTCCTTTATGCGCTTGATGGACTCCCTGGGCATCATGCTGATGAGCTTCCAGCCCAATTCCAACGTGTATTCCAGGTCCCGGTTCTCATCCTTCTGGTCCAGGAAGTTCTGCTCGAAGGCGTCGGCGAACTTCAGGGCCATACGATCCTGCTCGGTGAGGGCCTCCTCGCCCACGATGGCCACCAGCCTCCTCAGGTCCACGCCCTCCGCGTAGAAGGCATAGAGCTGATCGGCCACCCCACGGTGGTCGCCCCTGGTCCTCCCTTCCCCGATGCCCAGGTTCATGAGGCGGGAAAGGCAGGGGAGGACGTCGATGGGAGGGAAGATACCCTTGCGGTGGAGCTGCCGGGAGAGCACGATCTGCCCCTCGGTGATGTACCCGGTGAGGTCCGGGATGGGATGGGTGATGTCATCATCGGGCATGGTGAGGATGGGCATCTGGGTGACGGAACCCTTCTTGCCCTTGATGCGACCTGCCCTCTCGTAAATGGTGGCCAGGTCGGTGTACATGTAACCTGGGTAGCCGCGCCTTCCCGGCACCTCCTCTCGGGCGGTGGATATCTCCCGCAAGGCCTCGCAATAGTTGGTCATGTCCGTGAGGATGACCAACACCTGCATGTCATGCTTGAAGGCGAAGAACTCGGCCACCGTGAGGGCGCAGCGGGGGGTGAGCAAGCGCTCCACGGTGGGATCATCGGCCAAGTTGAGGAAGAACACCACCCTCTCCAGCGCCCCCGACTTGGCGAAGCTCTCCTGGAAGAAGGCCGCCTCCCGGCGGGTGATGCCCATGGCGGCGAAGACTATGGCGAATTCCTCCCCTCCCAGGATCTTGGCGTTCTTCACGATCTGCGCCGCTAGCTCATTGGCGGGGAGGCCGGCACCCGAGAATATGGGGAGCTTCTGGCCACGGACCAGGGTGTTGAGGCCATCGATGGCGGAGATGCCGGTCTGGATGAAGTCGCGCGGTTCCTCCCGACTCCATGGGTTGATGGGGGAACCCACCACCTCTCGCTCTTCCTCCGGGAACACCTCAGGCCCCCCGTCGATGGGCTGGCCCAGGCCGTTCAGCACCCTCCCTAGGAGGTTCAGGGAACACCCGATCTTGGCCACCTCTCCCCGGAAGCGCACCTTGGTCTTGTCCACGTCCAGGCCCGCGGTGGGACCGAAGATCTGGACCACCGCCAGGTCCCCGGAGAGCTCGATGACCTGCCCGTAACGGACGGTGCCGTCCGCGTAAGTGACCTCCACCATCTCGTTATAAGCCGCCCCCTTGACTTTGTTCACGAACACCAGAGGGCCGGCCACCTCCTCCACCGTCCTGTACTCCGTCGTAGCCAGCGAAACCCTGTTCTCCGCCATGGTCATCTCTCCCGTGTTCTTCTATCTCCATCCCCACCGTCCCACGGGGGGATTTCCGTCATTCCCATCAAGCTCCCCATCACCATTCCGCCAAGGACCTCAGCTCGGTCTGCACCCTCTGCATGAGATCCGTGAGCTTCTCCTCCGCCTCCTCTGAAGGGATCTCCTTCATCCTGGCGATCTCGTTCTTTATGGGGTGTTCCGTGGCCTGCCTCAGGGGAACCCCTTGCACCAGTATCTCCTCCAGGCAGTCGTAGTAGGTGAGGATGACCTTGAGCATAAGGTAACCCTTGCGCAGGGAACAGAAGGCATCCACGTCGCTGAAGGCGAACTGCTGGAGGAAATCCTCGCGGATCATGCGGGTGGTCTCCAGTACCGCCTTGGCGAAGTCGGGAAGGGCATCGGGGCCCACCAGCTGCACGATCTCCTGCAGCTCCACCTCCTTCTGGAGGAGGCTCATGGCCCGGTCCCTCACCTCCCGCCAGTCCTCGGCCACGTTCTTCCGGTACCACTCCTCTATTTGGTCCAGGTAGAGGGTGTAGCTCTTGATCCAGCTTATGGCCGGGAAGTGGCGACGATGTGCTAGGCTGGTATCCAGGGCCCAGAAGGCCCCGGTGATACGCAGGGAGTTCTGGGTCATGGGCTCGGAGAAATCGCCTCCCGGCGGGGACACCGCGCCGATGGCGGTGATAGAGCCCACCCGGTCATCGCTTCCCAGGCAGACCGCCCTGCCACAACGTTCGTAGAAGTCGGCCAAGCGGGTGGCCAGGTAGGCGGGATATCCCTCCTCGCCGGGCATCTCCTCCAGACGTCCCGAGACCTCGCGCAGGGCCTCCCCCCAGCGCGAGGTGGAATCGGCCATCAGGGCCACGTTGTAACCCATGTCCCGGTAATACTCAGCTATGGTGATGCCGGTATAGATGGAGGCCTCCCGGGCTGCCACCGGCATGTTGGAAGTGTTGGCCACCAGTATGGTCCTCTGCATAAGGGGGACCCCCGTCTTGGGGTCGATGAGGTTGGGGAACTCCGTGAGGACCTCGGTTATCTCGTTGCCGCGCTCCCCACAGGCCACATATATTACGATGTCGGCATCGGCCCACTTGGCCAGGGTGGTCTCGGTCACCGTCTTACCGGTCCCGAACCCCCCCGGGATGATGCTGTAACCTCCCTGTGCTATGGGGAAGAAGGTATCCAGTATACGCGTGCCAGTGATGAAGGGGACTGTGGGCTTTTCCTTCCTCTTCACCGGTCGGGGCACCCGCACCGGCCAGGTCTGGTACATGCGGATCTCGGTGCCGTCCTCCAGGATGACCACCGGCTCGTCCACGGTGAACTCGCCTTCCTTGACTTCCGCCACTCTCCCGGAGACCCCGGGGGGCACCATGATGCGGTGGGTTATGTGAGTGGTCTCCTGTACCTCGCCCACCACGTCTCCCTCTACCACCTCCATGCCCACGTCCACCAGGGGCTGGAAGGCCCAAACCCGGTCGCGGGGAAGGGCATCGGTGGTGACCCCGCGGACCACGAAGTCTCCGTACATCTCAGCGATGTCGGTGAGCCTCCGCTGGATGCCATCGAAGATGGAGGAGAGCAGGCCAGGTCCCAGTTCCAGCACCAGAGGCTCCCCCGTGCACACCACCGGCTCCCCCACCCTGAGACCCGAGGTATCCTCGTAGACCTGGACTATGGCCACGTCCCCGTCCAGCCTCACTATCTCGCCGATGAGGCCCAGCTCGCCCACCTTGGCGATGTCGTACATCTTGGCGCCGGTCATGCCCTCAGCGCTCACCACCGGTCCGGAAACCTTGACTATCCTTCCCTCGATCATCCTGTATCAACTCCCGCCTCTAAGGTCTGGTGCGTCGGACATCTGCTCCCATGGGGTGTCGCGATCACTCCTCCCTCGCCCTGAGGGTGATGTCGAAACCGATGGCCCGGTGTATGAGCCTGGCCAGGTAGGCCCTCCTCTCACCGGCCATCTCCACCGTCTCCTTTACCGGGAGGGGGATCACTATGGGACGGTACACGCTGTCTATCTTCTCCAGGGTCTTTTCGTCCAAGGCGTTGTAGAAGCTCTCGTTGATGGCCAATATGCCGGCGTTCTCATCGTCCAGCAACCTCTTTATATGCTCCACCGCCGCCTCCGGGGTGTCCGCCTCCACCACATCCACCCCCGCCAGCCGAAAGCCGTCGGCGGTCTCGGGGTCCGTCACCACTATGGTCTTGTACAAATCCGGATCCCTGCCTTCCCTTTATGCGGATTCTCTGAGAACCTCGTCGATGAGGAAGAGTTCCTTGCGGATCTGGGACTCGATGAGGCCTATGCTCTTCCCACGGATAATTATACGAAGGTTCAGGACCTCCAGGTACTTCTTCCACATGTACCTTATGATCACCCCTATGCCCAGGGGGTCCCTGGTGAGGTGGATACAGGTCCTGATCACGTGCTTCTCCATCTCGTCCTGTACCGCCGTTTCGCCCTTTTCGTCGAACTGCTTCATGCCTGCGGAGATAGGCTCGCGGTACTGGGGCATGGTGCGAACGATCTCCTCCGCCACCTCCTCCGGCTGCCCTAAGGAGAGTAGGCGGAGGAATTCATCCTGGGAAAGGCTACCACCGGGGATGAAGAAGCGGAGGGCCCTCTCCCTCTCCAGCTCCAGGCCGCAAAGGCGTAGGAGGTTGACCGTGTTTATGACGTCTATCTCCATGGTTATGACTCGCCGAACCAGGGTTGAGTTGACGTCCCTTCCCCGGACCATGGAGGTGACGTGTCGGTAATGGATCTGGTCCAGGGCGGTCTCCACGATGGAAAGGTCGTGCTCGTGGAGGAACTCGGCCAGGTTGGCGGTGATCGCCCTGCCATAGGGGATGGGCCATTCCAAGCTGAAGACCACTACCGCGTCCAGGGCACTCCTCAGGTCCGGCTGACGGATTATCTCCCCCAGCGTGATCATGTCCAAAAAACCTATGGGCACCAGGTTCCTCTCGATCTCAGGGTTGGGGACCAGGGCCCTTTTGCCCCGCAGGACGGTCTTGAGGTTGTAAAGGTCCCAGCGGGATAGGAGAACGTTAATGAGATCGTGGGGACGGCCGCTGATGAAATGCTTGATGCGGTCAAAATTGCGCGCCAGGTTCCTGGTGAGGGCCCGATCGATGTTGGTGGGGTTTATCCCCTCCAGGGCGGCCTCCTCCACCTCCCGGGCATACTCGGTGTCCTCAAGCACCCCCAGGGCCGAATGGTAATCGGGCGCCTCCAAAAGCTGCCGGAAGACATGCTCGTCCAGGAGGCGGGCCATCATGGCCCTTACCCTGGCATTTGCATACCCATAATCTTCCAGCGGGACCTGTATCACCCAAGGTCCTCCTCATATATAAGGGAGGCTGGACCCCCCCTTCTTCCACCCTATGCCTCCTCCCCGAAGAGAAGACGGTATACTGGTATGCGTAATCTCTCCCTAGCCCGCCGGAGGCGCTCCTCCACGGTGTTCAGGACTCTCACGTCCTCCTCCTCGTTGGAGACCACCACCCCTCCCGCGGTCTCGATATCCGTTCTCAACTCGTGCTTGACTCCCATCTTCTTCAGGGCCTTGGAGACCAGGTCCTTGTCCCGCGGGTCCGCATGAACCACTACCTTTCCCTCGAACTGGGAAAGGGCCTCTTCCAGGAATCCCCGGAGTATATCCGGGTAATCCTCACGGGACCGCAGGTCCTTTAACCTATCCCCCGCCAGCTGCAGGGCCCGAGAGGCCACCTCCTCCTTGGCCCTGATGACCTCGTTCTTGGCCCTCAGCCTGGCGGAATAGAGAATGGAGGTGGCCTCGCTCTCCGCCTCCGCTCTTATCCTGTCCAGCCTGTGGCGGCGTAGGGCCTCCGCCTCCTCTTGGGCTTTGGCTATGATGCGCTTGGCCTCCTCCTGGGCCCGGTCGAAGATCTCGCGGCATTCCTGCCTGCACTGCTCGTCCAGTGCCTCCAGGATGTCCTCTATGGCCATGTTCTCACTTCCTGGTCATGACCTTCATTGGCGCGAGGCGGTATCGCACCCCGACTTCACCCCTCACTCCCCGGGTTTCAGGGTGGTGATGAGGAAGGCGATAACGAACCCCAGGACCACCATGGTCTCGGGGATGGCTATGAGTATGATAGCCTGACCGGCCAGCTCGGGCTTCTCCGCCAGCGCACCGGCCATGGCAGCTCCGATGCGGCTCTGGGACCAAGCGGTGGCCAGAGCGGTGAGGCCTACGGCTATGGCTGCACCGAGGGCGATGAGTCCGAGTTCCAAATCATTCACCTCCTGCTCGCTTGAACGGCTTGTAAACCACGTCCGTCTGCTTATAGAACTTGGTGAAGCTCTCCACCAAGTTGAGACGAAGGGACTGGATGGAGGGGCTGAGGACCCCCAAGGCGATGTTCAGGGTGTGAAGCAGGGCCGCCACTGTAACCCCCAGGAGAACCATTGCCCCACCGCCGAACTCCGCGCCCAGCTCGTTGGCCACCTCGGCCAGGATCACCGAGGCCAAGCCGACGCCGTACAGTCGGGCGTAGGACAGGAGGTTCCCGAAGGTGAGGGCTGCCTCCAGCCCCCCTCCGAAGCCGCCGCCGTATCCCGCCATGCCAATGCCTATGAAAGCCGCCGCCAGGCCGGCCGGCACCGCTACGCTCTTTATTCCTTTGAAGCCCCACAGGGACCCGAAGGCCAAGATGAGGCCGACCAGGAACAGCAGGTAACCGGCTTTCTCGATGGCGTGCTTGCGGTCCCGATGACGAATACCGTCGATGAGGCCGATGAGCAAGCCCGCTCCCATATGGAGGGCCCCGATGGCGATGACGATGATCAAGAGGAGCTTGAACACGTCGGGGTTAGCCTGGGCGATGCGTTCCAGCGGCCACCCCCAAGGCTTGCCGTTGGAAGTATGTCCCCATACCCACTTGACGATCATATGACCCTCGGCGTCTTTCCATCCGAACAGACGGATGAGGAGGTCGCCAAAGAACTCGAAATAAAGCAGTCCGAAGA
Source organism: Actinomycetota bacterium (assembly GCA_028275245.1). Classification (GTDB taxonomy): domain Bacteria; phylum Actinomycetota; class Geothermincolia; order Geothermincolales; family RBG-13-55-18; genus JACVJK01. The sequence goes on along the minus strand of JAPWVA010000003.1, from coordinate 17,949 downwards.
TGAAGCTGGATATGGACGCCAAAAGGAGCACGTTGGTGAACATGTGGAAGAAGGCGCTCCTGGAACCCCGCTTCTTGAGTAGGTATTTCATGAGGTAAACCACCCCTATGAGGACCAGGGCATATCCCATATCCCCCAACATGAAACCGAAGAGCAGAGGGAAGAAGATGGCCACCAGGAAGGTGGGATCGGTGAAGCCGTACTTGGGCGGGTTCACCAGCATGTAGATGAACTCGAAGGGCCTCACCCAGAAGGGGTTGCGCAACGCCGTGGGGGCGTGCTCCATCTCCTCGTGGGTGGCGGCCACCTCGGTCAGCTCCACCTTGCCCTCGAACTTCTCCTCCAGGAGCTTGCGGGTCTTCTCCACCTCCTCGGTGGGCATCCATCCCACGATGACGAAGGTGTGGCCACTCTGGCCAAACTTGGGGATGGCGTTAAGGGACTCGATGCGGTCGGAGAGGTATTCCTTCAGGGCCAACAGGGTCACGTACCACTTCTTGGACAGCTCATCCAGCTGCTCCCGGACCTTGGCCAGCTTGGGGGGTATCTCCTGGTACCTTTCCTCGATCTCCTTAAGGGCCTCGTCGTAGGGCTTGTCGGCCAGCTCCGAGGGGAGCCTGACCTGGTTCACGTTCTCCGCCGCCAGGAAGTTGTGGACCTGTTCGGAAAAATGCTTGGGGAATACTAGTATAGCCGCGTGGGTATTGGCGTCCACCCGGGCCGTGTGCACCTCGCACTGCTTGTTGGTGATCTTCTCCAGCTCGCCCTTGATATAATCGAGGACCGCCGCATACCTCTCCTCCACCAGCAGAGCCACCGAGGTGTAATACTCGGAGGTGGTTATCTGGCTGGCCAGGGGATATATCTTCTTGATGATAGGCTCGTACTTGGACAGGCGGGAGAGCTCGACCTCCAGCTCATTCTTGTAATTGATGAGCTCCTTGGTGGCCTTCTCCTCCTCTTCCACCATCCCCTCGATCTCGTCCAAGCTCTTACCCTGGAACTGACGGTACTTCTCCTCGATCTCCGCCCGGCTTATCCTCTCCTCCGGTGGGGCCAGCTCCGAGAGGATGGCGTTGTTCCGCATGAGAAGGTTTTGCAGCCTCGCCTTCTCCTCCTCCATGGCAGGGTCCATCTCCATGGGGATGAGATCGGCGTAACGGGGGCCTTTCTTCTTGGTGATGTCCTCCAGATGAAGGGTTCCCAGGTCCTGTAAGGTCTCAAGGACCGGGAAGAAGAGGCTCTTCAGCCCCACTATCTCCACTTTCGACATAGGTACGAGCATCTCGTCTCCCCTCTTCTCCCCTTTTACTCCTCCTAAGCCATCTCCCTATGTCATCCGCTTCCGATCCGTCCCCGGGCCCCAACGGCTATTCTCTATCCGCTGGGCTGGCCAAGATCACGCTCTCCACTATGAAATCCACCGCCTTGGGAAGGTTCCGTTCCCCTTCTTTCTTAACCCTTTCCACTTCCTCGGCGGTGGACCTCTCGAGCTTCTCGGCCTCTTCCCGGGCGGAAGCTATTATGCGGTCGTAAACGTCCCTCCCTATGTCCTCGAGGGTGGCTTTCCTCTTTATGGCCGCGGCCTCACCCTTGGCGTCCTCGATGATCCTCTCCGCACGGGACCTTTCCTGGTTGGTCTTCTTACGTATCTCTGCTTCCTTGGCCTGGATGAGGGCGAAGATTTCGCTACGGGTGCCTACCCACTTTTCCTCGAGGATCTCGGAGATGTGCTTTTCCTTGGGGGCTTTCTTTCCCTTCTTGGGCCTAAGCTTGAGTATTGCCATTGTGTTGTGACCTCTTGCTTCGAATATGTTGCCTCGGGATCCGTTCCCTTGCGGTCCGCTATCCCGTTCTTGCCGCGTTAAATGATATCTTCGCCCCTCCGGTAAGTCAACAAAGGCGCCTTTATTTCATACTCCGGGGTTATCCCGGGTTATCCCGGCTAACCCACTGCCGTGACAGGCCGAGCCAGAGAAAGGGAAGGACTTCTCCGCCCTCCCCCGTTTCCGTAGCGCTCTCCCCGGGACTTCGGGTATACGCGCTTCCCACAAGGGTTCACCCCCCCTCCACCCTCTCCCTGTACAGGATGCGCAGGCCGGTGAGGGTGAGCAAGGGGTCGTGGTGCCCAATGGTCCGGCACTCCGGGAGTACCACCTCCGCCAGGCCTCCTGTGGCCACCACCTCCGCCTCCCCACCCATCTCCTCCTTCATCATCTCCACCAGCCGGTCCACCTGACCGGCGAAACCGAAAATGATACCGGACTGCAGGCCCCAGGCGGTGTTCTTACCGATAACCCCCGGGGGCCGGTGTAGCTCCACCCGGGACAACCTAGCCGCGGCGCTGAAGAGGGCCCTGCTGGATATCTCGATGCCCGGGGCTATGGCCCCTCCCAGGTACTCACCCGAAGCGGACACGGCGTCGAAGGTGGTGGCGGTGCCGAAGTCCACCACGATGCAGGGCCCCCCGAAGAGGCGGTGGGCCGCCACGGCGTTCACCAGGCGGTCCGGGCCTACCTCCCTGGGGTTGTCCATCAACACGGGTATCCCCGGGTCGAGGTTGTGCCCCACTATGTAGGGCTCGAACCTCCAGTACTTGTGGGACATCTCCTCAAGGGCCATGGTAGCGGAGGGAACCACGGAGGATATGATCACGGCATCGAAATTGGCGAAGGACAGACCCTTGAGCCCCAGGAAACCTTGGTAATAGAGGGCGAGCTCGTCGCCGGTCTTGTTGGCGTCGGTGGAGATCCGCCAGCTACCGACCAGCTCGTCTTCCCGGTAAGCCCCGATCACGGTATGGGTGTTACCCACGTCGATGGCCAGGAGCATCTTCCACCTCCTCGTCGAAGAAGGCCTCCGGGCATTGCATGCCTATCGGTCTTGGGCGGCAGTCCTGGCTCACCTTTTCGCCTTTCGGACCGGCCGGGATCCCTCGACCGGGCCAACCCGGTCCCTTACCTGCCGCGATCCTTGCTCGCTCTGCCTCCCGGACACCTCAGCTCCAGGGACATGTCCAAGGCCCTGGAGCTGTGGGTTAGATAACCCATGGATATACGGTCCACCCCGGTGGAGACATAATCTTCCAAGTTATCTGGAGTCACGCCCCCTGACACCTCCAGCACCACCCTGCCCGCCGCCTGCCGGACCGCCTCCCGCACCTCCCCAGGGGTGAAGTTGTCCAGGAGCACCATATCGGCCCCGGCCGCTATCACTTCCTCCAGCTGCTCCAGATCCCTTATCTCCACCTCCACCGGGAACATCCCTCTCAACCTCTCCCTGGCCCGCCGCACGGCTTCGCCCGGGCTCCCCACCACGGCGATGTGGTTGTCCTTGATCAGCACTCCGTCGTAGAGGCCCTTTCTATGGTTCGCGCCTCCCCCCGCCCTCACGGCATACTTCTCCAGCTCCCTCAGGCCGGGGGTGGTCTTCCGGGTGTCCAGGATCTCTACCCCGCGGGGAGCTGCCACCTCCACGCACCGCGCGGTCACGGTGGCGATACCTGATAGGCGTTGGAGGAAGTTGAGGGCGGTCCTCTCCCCCTCCAGTATTGCATGGAGGGGCCCCCTTATCTCAGCCAGCACCTCCCCCCTCGTCACCCTCTCGCCGTCCCTTTTGAGGGGGCGGAAATCTACCCGGGGGGAGAGCAGGCGAAAGACCATGGAGGCCAGGGGAAGGCCAGCCACCACGCCGTCTTCCCAGACGTATATCTCCCCCACCCCCTCGAGGTCTCTGGGGATCAGGGCCTCTGTGGTCACGTCACCCCTGGCTCCCAGGTCCTCATCCAGGGCCCTTCGTGCCGCCTCCAGGAAAGCCCTCTTCAGCTCCTCTTCCATGACCCATCCCAAACCTTCTGCCCCGGCGCCCCGCCGGCCCTTCTCCCGGTCCAATCCCGGTCACGCCGCCTACCTTCCGAGAGGCTCACGAAAGCACCGCACATCGCCAGGCCCTCGGGGTAAACACGGGCCAGGCCCTCACCACTCGTACTCGGGGGAGGCCAGCTCCCCCACCCCCCTGGTGCAAAACCGGACGCCCTCCTCGCTCCTTCTGAAGACGATGTGCCGTCTCCAATGCTCCGCCTCCCCAGGAAAATCCGTCCTGAAATGGCATCCCCGGCTCTCCTCCCTGGCCAGGGCCGCCTCCACTATCACCCTGGCCACGATGAACATGTTCTGTAGCTCCAGACCGGCAGGGTTCAGGAACTGGAGGTCCAACAGGTCCCAGTTCTCCTCCAGGAAATCTCTCGCCTCCTCCAGCCCTTCCCTGCTCCTCCTCACCCCCACGTCGTCCATCATGAGCTGTTGCAGATGGGCCCTCAAGAGCTGCAGATCCACCGGGAGGTCCCTTTTCTTCCTGCGGTGGGAAATGGGCACCCCCCTAGGCGGCTCCAGCTCGCCGGCCTCCCGGCGGCGGCCAAAGTCCTGTGCTATGCGGTGCCCGAAGACCAGGCCCTCTAACAGGGAGTTGCTGGCCAACCGATTGGCCCCATGCACCCCGGTGCAGGCCACCTCTCCGCAAGCGTAAAGGCCCTGCACCGGGGTCTTGCCCCAAACGTCGGTCACCAGGCCTCCGCTGGCGTAATGGGCAGCGGGAGACACGGGGATGGGCATGCGGGTGATATCTATACCCGCCTCCAGGCAATGCTGGTAGATGTTGGGGAACCTCTCCTTTAACCTTTCCGGGGGTATGCCGCTGGTGTCCAGGAAGAGGTGGTCCTCGTCTTGCTCCTTCATCACCCGGACCATCTGCGCCACCACCACGTCCCGGGGGGCCAGGTCCTCCAGGGGATGGACCCCTTTCATGATCCTCCTTCCCCGGTGGTCCACGATCACCGCCCCTTCCCCCCGCATGGCCTCGCTGATCAGCCACCTGGGGCTCTCCGGTAGGTGGAGGGCGGTGGGGTGGAACTGAATGAACTCCAGGTCGGCCACCTCCGCCCCCGCTCTGAGGCCCACCGCCACGCCGTCGCCAGTGCAGATCCATGGGTTGGTGGTGACCAAAAAGAGCTGCCCCAGCCCCCCAGTGGCCAGTACCACAGCAGAGGAGAGGAAGCAGCTGAGGGTGCCCTTCTCGACATCCATCCCCAGCACGCCCACGCATCTCCCTTGGTCCACCAGTACGTCCACCACGAAATAGTCCTCGTGAACGCTCAGGCGCTTCTGGTAGAGGAGGCGCCGAGTGAGGCCGGCCTCCAGTTCGCTCCCCGTGGCATCTCCCCTAGCATGGGCCACCCGGGCTCGAGAATGGCCTCCCTCGGTGGTGAGGGCCAACCGGTCACCTTCTCGGTCGAAGTCGGCACCGGTCTCCTCGATGAGCTCCAATAGCCTCTCCGGGCCCTCCCTGACCAGTATCCAGACGGCCTCCTCCTCACAGAGCCCCCTGCCCGTCTCCACGGTATCCCGGAAGTGGAGCTCCGGGCTATCACCGGGAGCCAAGGCCGAGGCGATGCCTCCCTGAGCGGCGGTGGTGGCGTTCACGGTGAGGGAGCTCTTGGTGAGGAGGCAAACGCGGTAGCGGCGGGCTACCCGCAGGGCGGTGGAAAGTCCCGCCACGCCGCTTCCCACCACCACCATGTCGCAATGACGGGCGGGGAGGCTTTCGAGGTCGAAATCCAGGAGGTAACGGGGAATCGGGATCTGGGTCATCACGCTCTAGCTTCCTCCGCATCCGGAGAAAAAAATCCCCCGGCCCTCACCTCTCCTGCCAGGCACATCTTCCTGGGTGGGGCGATCAGCAGATGTCGTCCGCAGCCACGTGGTCCTCCACCGTGATGATGGAGTTCCTCTCATCCACGTAAACGATCTTGGGCTTCACTTCGCGGGCCCTCTCCTCGTCCACCACCCAGAAGGAGAAGATTATCACCCGGTCGCCCTTGTGGATGAGCCGAGCCGCCGCCCCGTTCATCTGGATGACCCCAGAGCCCGGCTCACCCCCGATGACATAGGTCTCCAGCCGGTGGCCATTGTCGATATCCACCACCTGCACCCTCTCGTAGGGTAGCAGGTCGGCCGCCCGCATCAGCTCCTCGTCGATGGTGATACTTCCCACGTAATGCAAGTCCGCGTCGGTCACAGTGGCCCGGTGGATCTTGCTCTTGAGCATTATCCTTTGGAGGGACATCTTCGCTCGATCCTTCCTCCTACCGCTCCTCCTACCGTCCGTAGAAGCACTCGGCCTTGGCCCGGGGAACCTCCAGGTATCCTGCCATGTCCATTTATAATATAGCAGAACCTGAAGGCCATACTTTCTCCATTGGCTATTTTCCATTGGCTCCCTGGTTTGATGAGACCATCCCGCTGGGAACTCCATGCCTCGGGTAACTTCAGGGATACTCTAGTGGGAAAGCCACGGATGGACCTCGGGCGTAGAGTTATCTCCCTCAGAACCAATTGAATCCCTTGGCCGGGTCCCCTGTTCTCGCCTCCATGTAGCTCCCTGGTTTGATGAGACCATCCCGCTGGGAACTCCATGCCTCGGGGAACTTCAGGGATACTCTAGTGGTAAAGCCACGGATGGACCTCGGGCGTAGAGTTATCTCCCTCAGAACCAATTGAATCCCTTGGCCGGGTCCCCTATGGTCGGCTCTGTGTACCACCGCCCCAAGAGAACGGATCAAGGTAAAAGGAAGATTCCCCCTTCGTCCACCCGGAGCATGAGGTTGTCGATGAGCCTGGCCTTTCCCACCCGGGCCGCCAGGGCGATGAGCACCTCCCCCTCCACCCTTTCCAGGGGCTTTAGGTCAATGCAGTCCACTATCTCGACGTATTCCGGTCTCACCAGGGGCTCCCGCTCTAGGACCCGCCTCATCTCCTCCAGGATGACGGATGACCTCCTTTCCCCCTTCTCCAGCAACTCCCGGGCAGCACAGAGGGAAGCGTACAGGGCGGTGGCCGCCCTTCGCTCCTCACCCTGGAGATAAACGTTCCTGGAGCTCATGGCCAAGCCATCCTTTTCGCGCACGGTGGGGCAGATGACCACCTCGATGTCGAAGTTGAGATCCTCCACCATCTTCCTGATGACCAAGGCCTGCTGGGCATCCTTGGCCCCGAAATACGCCCGGTGGGCAGGGACAATGTGGAAAAGCTTGGTCACCACCGTGGCCACGCCGCGGAAGTGTCCCGGCCGGAAGGCGCCGCAGAGGGTCTCGGTGATGCCCTCCACCACCACGTAGGTCCGGTAGGGCTGGGGATACATGTCCTCCACCCGGGGGTGGAAGACCAGGTCGACGCCCACTTCCTCGGCCATGGCCAAGTCCCTCTCCAGGTCCCGGGGGTATTCCTGGAAGTCCTCCGAGGGACCGAACTGGGTGGGGTTGACGAATATGCTCACCACCACCAGGTCGTTCTCGGCACGTGCCCTCTCCATTAAGGAGAGGTGGCCCCGGTGGAAATAGCCCATGGTGGGCACAAAGCCCACCGTCTTGCCCGCCTGGCGGGCTTCATGGACGGTGCGCCTCATTTCCTCCGGGTCAGCGATTAACCGTACCATCTTTCCCGCCGACCTCCCCTCCCGGTCCTTACCGCGCGGGGTCCTCTACCCAGGCTTTACGGACTTATACCCAATAGCCCGGAGGGAATCATAGAAGAGCAAGGGCGACGCGAGGGCCACGCTCAGATGTACTTCCGCAAGAGCCTCTCGATCTCCTCACTCCTAGTCCTGCTCAGGTTGGCCTCCGCCAGGTCCAAGGCGTAAAGGCTCAGGGCCACATAGACCCGGAGCAAGTTCTTCCTCTCCTCCTTTTCCAGGAACTCCAGGTGGCGTCGTAACACGCCTATGTCTCCCCTTGCCACCGGCCCGGTCAGGGCCCCCCCTGTACCCAAGCGCTTGAGGTTCTCCACTGTGCCCTCGATGAGGGGCATAAGGGCCTTCAGGGCCCTACTTTCCTCCATGCCGATCTCCTGGTAGGCCAGCTCCGCCGCGTGCTCCAGGGCCACCAGGAGGTTGCAGGCCACCACCGCCCCGATGTGATACAGTACCTTATGCTCCTCAGCCAACGGCACCGGCTCGCCCCCCAGCTTCCTCACCAGCTCCTCCGCCCAGCGGGACATCTCCCGGTCCCGGGCGGTCACGGCGAAAACGGATCCGGGCAATCTCTTTATGGCTCCCTTCACGTCGGCGAAGGTCTGGAGTGGGTGGATGCAAGCCGTTTTGGCCCCCCTTTCCTCGGCGGAGGAGAGGATGTCAAGGCCCAGGGCGCCGCTCATGTGCACCACCCGGTCGCCCTTTTTCAGGGCCCCGCCGGAGGAAAGGGCCAGGCAGGTATCCTCGATGAGGTCATCTGGGGTGGTGACCAGGATAACGTTGCCGCTCTTTCCCGCTTTCACCACGTCCTGGGTAAATAGCTCCGCCCTCACATATCGCCGAGCCCTCTCCAGGGACTCAGGGCTGCGGGAGGCCACGGCGGCCACCTTCTCGCCCCTGCTCTCCAGCAAGTGGGCCACCGCCGTCCCTACCCTCCCCGCTCCTATGATCACGAAGCGGTCGGCCTTCTCAGGCATCCGCGCCTCCCTCCCACCGGTATTCCAGGTCCACCCTGCCGGTTCCCGGGGGTCGGAACCGCCAGCCGGTCCGGGGATCCACGGCTCCTGGCCATATCTCCAGCAGGGGCACGATGACGAAGTCCCTCTCCGCCATCCTTGGGTGGGGTATGACCAGGTCCTCTTCGTCCACCACTATATCATCGTAAAGCAGGATATCCACGTCGATGTTTCGGGGTCCCCACCTCTGGCGCCTCTCCCTTCCCATTTCCCATTCCACTTCCTGACAGGCCTCCAGGAGTTCCCGAGGTGGCAGAGTGGTCGCCACCATGACCACCATGTTGAGGAAATCCGGCTGTTCCTCCAATCCCCAGGGAGCTGTCCTATAAACCGAGGATGCCTTTTCCACCCGGATGCCCCTTTCCTCCAGGTGTGACAGGGCCTCCCTCAGGTGGGACAGGCGGTCTCCCAGATTGCTACCCAGTCCCAGGAAGACGCGGTGCCACCGGATCTCAGGACCCACGGGCCGTCCCCCCCTGCACGAATCCTTCCATCTCCTCCCGGGTCATCTCCAGTTCAAAGAAAAGGTCCTCCGGCTTGTGATCGAGGGGCGCGTGGGGCTTGTGCAGGCGTATCCTGGCCCGTTGCACAGGCGGCCGGGAGAAGATCTCCCCCATCAGGCGAAGGGCCAGAGCCTCCAGGAGGTCGAACCTCTCGGTGGTGGCCACCTGGTAGAGGGAGTTCACCAGGGGATGGTAATCCACCGCCCTTCCCAGGTCATCGCCGAGGGCGGCCTCCCGGGCGTCGTAATATATCTCCGCATCCAGCACGAACTCCTGCCCTTTCTCCCGCTCCTCCGGCAGGCATCCGTGCCGGGCGTGGAACCTAAGTCCCAGGATGCATATCCTTGAGATCACGAGAACCTTCCCGCCTGCCCTATCCTCTGGTCTCCTTCCCAGCGCTCCGGGATCTCAGTGGCCAGTGCGGCGAGGCCGTCCCCAGCCCGCCCCTGCCCGGTCCTTTCCGGGATCCGGCTTAGGAGGAGGTAAGGGAGCGGAGATGGCTACCGGTCTGCACCACCCAGTCCTCCACCCGGTACCAGGTCAGCCCGTTGTAGAATCCCGACTGCACCAGGTCCACCAGGTGGGCGACCGTTTGGGGTGCCTCCTCCTCCAGCAACCTTATTTTGATGGGGCCCTTTGAGGTGATGAGTGCGATATTCCTGCCGGCCTCGCCCTCCTCCAGTTCGGCTGAATATAGGAGATCCCCGGCCTCCAGTTCGTCCACCACATCCATGCCCTCCACCACATTGCCGAAGACGGTATAACCCGGGTCCAGATGGCGGGCGTCACGCTTCAGGATGTAGAACTCGGAGGTGGCCGAGTCGGGGACGGGCTCGTTGGTAGCGGGGTCGCTGGGCTTTGCCATCCCCACCGCTCCTCTCACGTTGGGGGCCCCGATCTCGTCGGGAACGGTGGGCACGCTCTCATCCTTGGAGCGGGCCTCCTCCACCGGGTCAGGAGCCTGGTTCTCCTTCGCACCCTCGTTCTCCTTGAGATGGTTGATCAGAAGCACCAGAAAGACCGTGAGGGCCACGGCCAAGACGATTCCCGCCGCTTCCAGAGCCCTCGCCCGGAGCTGTTTCCTCCTCTCCTCCTCCTTTTTCTTCAACTCCTCCTTGCGCTTCTGCTTCAACTTCTGTGCCCTTCCCAACTCCGCCTCCTATTCGTCCCGTTTGTCCTCCTTGGTACCGAGTTCGTGAAGTCACCGGCCTTTAGCCCGTATCCCTTCCGTCCCGGCGGTCCGCACGGGTCAACTCTCAATCCTCTCCCCCGGGGCGCCCTTCCCACAGATGGCATCCGCCACCCTCGCCACCCTGACCATCTCCCGGACATCGTGTACCCGCACGATGTCCGCGCCCGCCGCTATTCCCAGGGCCACGCTGGCCGCCGTACCCTCCAGCCTTTCCTCCACCGGTAGGTCCAGGATCATGCCTATGAAGGACTTCCGAGAGGTCCCCAGTAGAATGGGAGAACCAAGGGACTTGAACTCCTCCAGCCTACGCAAGAGCTCCAGGTTGTGCTGGAGGGTCTTGCCGAAACCTATCCCGGGATCCACCACGATGTTCTCCCGCTTCACCCCCGCTTCCACGGCCGCCTCAGCCCTTTCCCGGAGGAAGTCCATGACCTCCCCCACCACGTCATCGTACCTCGGGTCCAGCTGCATGTCCTTGGGCATGCCCTTCATGTGCATCAGGCAGATGGGCACGCCCCTGGAGGCCACCAGGGGGAGCATCCCCGGGTCCAGGCGCCCGGCGCTTATGTCGTTCACCATGGCACATCCCAGGTCCAGCGCCCTCCTGGCCACCTCGGCCTTGGTGGTGTCCACGGAAACGGGGACGCTCACCTGCCCCACCAGCCGTTCCAGCACCGGTATCACCCTTCGCAGCTCCTCTTCCAGAGGGATGAAATCAGAGCCTGGACGGGTGGACTCGCCCCCTACGTCCAGGATATCGGCACCTTCTTCCACTAGGCGCAGGCCGTGCTCCACCGCCCTCTCGGGCTGAAAGTACTTCCCCCCGTCGGAGAAGCTGTCGGGCGTCACGTTGACTATCCCCATCACCAGGGTCCTTTCGTCCAGGTCATATTCCCGCCCTCCCAAGCGGAGAACCCTTCTCCCTTTATCCAGCAAGAGGCTTTCCAGCTCCCGGGCCAGGTCCTTGAGCCCAAAGGGTTGCATCTTTAGCTTGGGTATGAGCTCCCTGAAGTGGGCCATGGTCCCAGATATGATGGCGGAGACGGTCCGGCCCCCGTAATCGAACACATCCCTGGGAAGGGATACCTCTCCCCCTATGGAGAGCATATCCTGTTTCAGGATGTTGGCCGCCCTGGAATCCAGGTGGTCGACCCGCACCACCCGGTGAACCATCTTGGGCACCATGATCCGGCGACCCTGTTCGGTGCACCCTAGCTCCTTAAGGAGGCGCCGGGCCTCCCCCTCGTCGCGTACTCCTAGGAGACGCACCCGATACCTGCTCTTAGAAGGACCTACCTTCTCCGTCCTATCGGTCATGCCATCCCATCCCCCTCCTGCCACCAGGAATCACCGGGGAGCTGGAGCGCTGGGAACAGCGCAGCACGGCGCCTACCTCCTCTCGCTGCGGATTAATGCCATGGCCTCGGCTCGGGAAGCGGGGTTGGTGTGGAAGGTCCCCCGCACCGCCGAGGTGATGGTTATAGACCCCGGCTTCTTCACCCCCCGCATGGACATGCAAAGGTGCTCCGCCTCAATGACCACCAGCACGCCCCGGGGCCTCAGGGCCTTGACCAAGGTGTCGGCGATGGTGGTGGTCAGCCTTTCCTGCACCTGCAGGCGCTTGGAAAGTACATCCACCACCCGGGCCAGCTTGCTTATCCCGGTGATCTGACCCTGAGGACCCGGGATGTAGGCCACGTGGGCCTTCCCCAAGAAGGGCATCAGGTGGTGTTCACATATGGAATACAGGGGGATGTCCTTGACCACTATCATCTCGTCGTGCTGCTCGGCGAACATGGTCTGGATAACGCTCTCCGGCTCGATGTGCATTCCCGCCAGGATCTCCTCGTACATCTTGGCCACCCGCTCCGGGGTATCCCTGAGTCCCTCGCGCTCCAGGTCCTCGCCTATTCCCTCAAGGATAAGCCGCACTCCCTGCTTGATCTTTTCCCTGTCCACGAGACCTCCTCCATCGTTTTTGCCGCCTATTATACTGCAAGCCCCGAGCCCTAGAGGCTAACACGGGTCCCCAGGGCGATCGGGTACCGGAGTCGCATCCCCTACCTGATCATTCCCCTGCCTCGGAGGGCGGAGGATTGGAAGGGGTGACGGCCACCACCTGAAGAACCGGGCGCCTGAAAGACGGGGGCCCGGGACCAACTTACCCCTCGGCGGTTCCTGAAAAGGTAAGCCCGCGCAAGGGAAGGGGAAAACCAGGGATAAGGAAAAGCCAGGGGTACGAAAAACCGCGCCCACGTCCTAAGCTGGAATTATTTGTAATAGAAATACCCTGGAAACTTTATCCAAGAAATCTGGAGCAAACGTGTTCGGCTCACCGTTGCGAGATCGGGAAAGGAAAGCGCCACGGGGGCGGTCCGGACGGCGCCTACCATGAACCCGTGTCCGGTATGAAAGGGCGGAAGACCCCCAAGCAAGGTGATATTCCATATCCAGGAAAGCAACTTGTGAAGCGAAAGAATCGGGCGATGCCCCCAATCTGGTGAAGAGATCCCTTTCGGTAAGGGACGTTCTCATCCAGGATTTTTCAAGTACCTTTATCCGTGGAAATGGCACTGGCCTATAGCCTCTACCGCGGTGGACCGGCATGAATGCAAAGAACGTAAATTCGACTGAGGATGGAAGAAAAGGGCAGGGGAAGCACATCCACCGATGGGATACCCGATAAGCCCTTCCTTGAAGCACGAGAAGACGGGGCGGGATTTCTAACCCCTTGCCTATGGGCAAACCTCGCGTCGATGTCAAGGAAGTCGGATCAAGAACGCGACGGGCTGGGTCGGCTCATTCCGGTTGCGGCAACGGCCTGCCGGCTATGGGAGGCAGTTTCGCTTCCCCAGAACGGGGCGTCTCCACTTCGCCGGGGATTCCAGGCTCCTCCGCTTTCGCCGTTTCCCGGGTCAGGGGCTCTCTGCCCTCCAAAAGGGCTTCCAGCTCTTCCTTTTCCAGGGTCTCCCGCTCCATCAGAGTGCGGGCGATCAAGTCCAACTTGTTACGGTGGGTCACCAGTATTTCCTTGGCGCGGGCATAGGCCTCGTCCACCAGGCGCCTCACTTCCTGGTCGATCTGATAGGCTATGCGGTCGCTGTAATCCTGGTGGGTGGCCAGGTCCCTTCCCAGGAACACCTCGCTCTGCTTCTGTCCCAGCGTGACCGCCCCCAGCTTCTCGCTCATCCCATACTCACACACCATCTTGCGGGCCAGTTTGGTGGCCTTCTCGATGTCGTCCTGGTCCCCGGTGGTGATCTCCCCGAAGACCAGCTCCTCGGCCACCCTTCCGCCCAACAGCATGGAGAGCTCGTCCACCAGCTCGGACTTGGTGACCAAGTACTTGTCCTCGGTGGGCAGGGTGAGGGTGTAGCCTAGGGCCCTTCCCCGGGGGATGATGGAGATCTTGTGCACCGGGTCGGCGTTGGGCAAGACGTGGGCCACCAGGGCATGACCCGTCTCATGGTAGGCGATAATGGCCTTTTCCTTCTCGCTGATGAGCCGGGTCTTGCGTTCCGGCCCCGCCACCACCCTCTCTATGGCCTCCTCCAGCTCCTCCATGTCCAGCTTCTTCTTCCCATGGCGGGCCGCCAGGATGGCCGCCTCGTTCACCAGGTTGGCCAGGTCTGCCCCGGTGAAGCCAGGGGTACGCCGGGCTAAGACCTCCAAGTCCACGTCCTCGGCCAGGGGCTTGTCCCGGGTGTGCACCTTGAGGATCTCCACCCTGCCCTTGAGGTCGGGCCGGTCCACCACTATCTGCCGGTCGAAGCGCCCGGGCCGGAGCAGGGCCGGGTCCAGGATATCCGGGCGATTGGTGGCGGCGATGAGGATGACGCCGGCCTTGGTATCGAACCCGTCCATCTCCACCAGCAACTGGTTGAGGGTTTGCTCCCTCTCGTCGTGGCCGCCGCCCAGGCCGGCTCCCCGGTGCCTTCCCACCGCGTCGATCTCGTCGATGAAGATGATGGCCGGGGCGTTGGCCTTGGCCTGCTCGAAGAGGTCGCGGACGCGGGAGGCGCCCACCCCCACGAACATCTCCACGAAGTCGGAGCCGGAGATGGAGAAGAAGGGGACGCCCGCCTCCCCCGCCACCGCCTTGGCTAGTAGGGTCTTTCCCGAGCCAGGCGGTCCGTAGAGGAGGACACCCTTGGGGATCCTTGCCCCCAGGGCCTGGAACTTGGCGGGGTTGGCCAGGAACTCCTTGATCTCCATGAGCTCCTCCACCGCCTCGTCGATGCCGGCCACGTCCTTGAAGGTCACCCGGGGCATGTCTTTTGTGACCAGCTTGGCCCGACTCTTCCCGAAGGACATGACCTTGGTCCCCCCGCCCTGGGCTTGCTGGAATAGGAAGAAGAAGAGGACCACCACAAGGATAAAGGGGAGGACGTTCACGATCATGCCCAAGAGGTCGAAACCCCTTTGGGGATCCACCTCCACCACCAGGTCGCGGTAGGACTGGTAGGTGCGGGCGGTCTCCGGGTCGTCCGAGAAGGCCTTGGACCGGTAGGACTCTATCTCCTTGACCAGCTCCCCACCGTAATCGGAGGGGTAGCTCACCTCGAACTCCTTACCCGACTGGAGCACGCCCTTTACCTTGTGGTCCTTGTCCAGGATGGTGACCCGGGCCAGCTCTCCCGCCTTGAGGCGGTCCATGAACCACGTGAGGTCGTGCTCCTTGCCGTTGCCGAACAGGCTGGGAGACCTGGTCCAGACCAATATCACTATGAAGAAGATGATGGCGTAGAATATGGCCGTCCGCCAGAGCCTTTTGTTTCCTTGGTTCAATCTTCACCTCTCCTTTCGCCCGGGGCATCAGCGTCCCCGGATAGGGGGCACTCCGCCCCTCACCTTGCGACGGGCCGCGCTTCCCCCGCGGTTCCCGGGAAGCACCGGCCCGGAAACGATACCCCCGCGGCCCGGGGATCAAGGCGCGAGGGGGAGAGCCTCAAGTTACCGTTACCGATTCCCTTCATTGTTTATCGGCTTCCTATCCCCCTCCTCCAGGGCCTTCACATAGGGAAGATGGCGGTACCTCTCCGCCCAGTCCAGGCCGTATCCCACCACGAAGAGGGGGGGTATCTCAAAGCCGCAATATTTCACCTCCACCTCCACTTTACGCGCCGCCGGTTTGTTCAGCAAGGCGCACACCTCGAGGGAGGCAGGTTCCCGGGCTCGGAGGAGGTCGACCAGGTAGCGCAGGGTCAGGCCCGTGTCCACGATATCCTCCACCAGGAGCACGTGGCGGCCGGAGATGTCCAGGTCCAGGTCCCTGATGATCCTCACCACCCCCGAGGTGACGGTGTCGTGGCCATAGCTGGAGACGGCCACGAAGTCTACCTCCAGGGGAAGGTCCACCTCCCTCACCAGGTCGGCCAGGAATACGAAAGCGCCTTTCAACACTCCCACCATGACCAGGTCCTTTCCCCTGTAGTCCCGGGTGATGGCCTCCCCCAGCTCCTTCAACCTACGGCGGATGTCTTCCTCGCTGATGACGATGTGCCCTTCCATGGCTACCTCCCGCTCAACGCCCATGCTCCCGGGGCAGGCTCAACAACCTGCCTCGCGACCCTCCTCCCCGGCGCGACGTAACCCGGCATACATGGGATTCCCTCGGGAACGCGGCCCTGAACACCCTTGTCCCAACAACTTGGCGGCGGCACTCCTCCCCTGGCTCCCGCCGAGAAACCCCCGGCCCTGGCGGGAAACCGAGACGGGCATGTTAACTACCCCCTCAAATGCCCCGCGCGATTTTCACTCCTCCACCCACAGGCCCCCAGGCGATTCCAGGGATACGACCCCGTCCCGGGAGAGTCGCATCCTGGCCACCTTCCTGGTCCCGGGCGTGACCTTGAACCTCTCGTCTATCCTCATACCCAGAACCCAGGCGATCTCACCGTCAGATTCGAGGACGGCCACGTCCTTCCTGCGTTCCAGGGGGACCTTGAGATCCACCAGGAAATCCTGCAACTTGCGGGTACCGGGGGCTCCCAGAGGATGGAAGCGGTCCCCCGGCCTTATCCCCCGCACCTTGAGGGGAAAGCGCAACCTATCGGCGTCCAGCAACGCCTCCAGGGGACTGCTCACCGCCGTCCTGGGGTCCCCCCCATCCCAGGGTTCCACCGCCACCCTCAAGGTCCAGCCGGGAAGCCGGTAGGTGCCCTCCCCACCTATCTCCACCTCCTGCAGTTCCCCCGGGGCGGGCCTCGGCCCCAGGATTATACGGTCGTAAATCCTCCTGGCCACCAGCCCCGGCCCGATGTCGAGCCAGGGGTTCTCCCTCCCCTCCAGGAAGCGGCGCCTGAGCTCTTCCACCAGGTGGTAGTCAGCTTCTCCCCCCGCCTTCCTCAGGGATCGGGCCAAGACCTGTCTCTGGAGGAGGATGGGGGCCCCCAGCAAAGCATCCCTGTCGATGACCACCTCCTCCCCCTGGCGGCTTACCGCCCTTCCCTCAAGCTCTTCTGCCCTTTCCTCCACCAGCTCCACCATGTGGTGCAGGGTCTCCGCCTCCCGAGAAAGGACTTCCCTGACCGCTGGATTGTACCTCCGCTCCAGAAGGGGGAGCAGCTCGTGCCTGATCCGGTTCCGGGGCACCCTCAGATCCAGGTTGGTCACGTCCAGCCGGGGCTTGAAAGGTAGGTGGCGCACGTAAGCTTCCACCTCCCTCCGGAAAACCTCGATGAGGGGACGGATATAGATACCCCTCACGGGGGGGATGCCCCGGAGGCCCTCCGGCCCGGCTCCCGTGAGGAGCCGCAACAGCAACGTCTCCGCGCGGTCGTCGGCGGTGTGGCCGGTGGCCAGCCTGTCGGCCCGCAGCTCCCGGGCAGTCTGCTCGAAGGCCTCGTACCGGGCCCGGCGAGCTGCCTCCTCCGGGCTGAGCGCCCCCCTTCTCCTGCCCCTTTCCACGTGCACTTTCACCACCCGGCAGGGTAAACGGTAGTAAGCGGCAACTTCCCGCACGAACTCCGCGTCCTCCCCCGATTCGGGGCGGAGGCCGTGGTCCACGTGGAGTACATGCAGGCGCAGGTCCATTCGAGGGGATAGCTGGGCCATCACGTCCAGTAGACAGAGGGAATCGGCTCCGCCGCTCACCGCCACCAGGACCAGGTCGCCCCTTGCCAGCATATTCCAGCGCCGGAGGGTGAGCCTGACCTTCTCCAGGACCACGAATCTCTCCCTTTGCCAGCGGAGCGGCACGGCAATTCCCCCTTCCACTGCGGGAAAGGCCTTGACTGACGGAAAGCGAATGGCTAACCGTTGAATATCCCTTTTAATATCCTACTACAGGGGATGGAGGCTCCCACCATGTCAGGACGGATCGTCCCGGCGTGACCGTTGCGACACCGATACCCGGATAAACGGGAGGCCAACTGTGACCCGGACATCCCCCAGGATGATCCTTCCGTCCAGGATCCGGGAGAAATCGCTCTGTAGAAACGGCAGTGGCACCTCCGCCCTAGGGGCCTTTCTGGGGAGGGCGGCTGAGCCAGGTAAGGAGCCTGCGCCCTAGGGAAAGGGGATCACGGCCGGACCCCTTGCCTAGGAACCACCAAACCGCAAAGCCCGCCGAGACGATCAGAAAGATCACCAGCAGGAAGGGGAGGAAAAACGCCTTTCCCCTCCCCCCCTCCGCCGAATCTGCCGTCGGGCCAGGAGAGCTGGCACCCTCAACTGCGACTTCCCCGTTTCCGGGGGCGGAACTTTCCTCTGCGCC